>WQYR01000145.1 GCA_009781145.1 Propionibacteriaceae bacterium
AGCGCACAAGGGTAGACGCTACGACTGACCGCGTACATGAGCTGTGACAGTTGAGCGTCACTCAGACGCGGGCTCCCGTTGACCTCCAACTTGAACAGCCGTCTCTTCCGGCTGATTTCCCCGCCGGCCGCCTGAATGCTCTGCTCTGCCAACGCCGCGAGGACGCCCTCCAGGGTCTTTGTCATATCCCCCCAGCCGCCGCCGTACCGGTTGTTTTCTTTCCCGTCCTTTTCCATGACCTGCTTGCCGATGGTGGCGGCGAGGGCCGGGCCCTCAGAGTAGTCGCACTCGATGGCCTCGCCCTGATCGTTTACGTCCTGGGCTTTCTTCGAGCTTGCCCACAGCACGCGCAGCCCGCCGACCGTGTCGTGCGCGAGCACAAGCTGATAGCCGTTGGCACGCAGCACTCCGGTGACGATGTCCTCGGTGGTCCTACCAGCCCAGCCTTCGCCGTCTGGTTGCGTCAGGTGGACGTCCTCAACATTGCCGGCCAGCATCATTTGGGGCGCGATAGCCAATCCCAGATGTAGTTCCTCAACCCATCGGGGTGCTTCTCCATAGCCTGGTACATGGTTCATTTCTTATCCTTTCGACTAGTCGTCTTCGACGAATCTGACGTTGTCGTGCCTTTCCTCGATGTATTGGACGACGTGAGCCTGCTCTTCGTCCTTCAGGATCGCCTCCAGTTTCTGTTCGACGCCGATGACGGGCAGGTCCGGGTCGAACGGCATTTCGTCAACATAGACTCGCTCGACTGGGATGCCACGTTGGGGAAGCAATTCCAGGACGGCCTTCACGGCCTCACAGACCGCGTCATGCCCCGCGTCATCAGAATCCACAACCGCTGCGCCGGGGCGGCTGCCCAACCAAACTTGGTCCACCGCGAAAGCGACCCGTTCCGGTGTGTCAATCTGGTTGCTCGCATGGATTCGGACGGCCTTGCGTGATCCTTTGACCCGCACGAGCACCTCGTCTGGACTCAGTGGATACTCCTGGCTCAACTGGACGCCCCGGCGTTGGAGTTCCCCATCCACGGGGGTCCAAAGCTCAAGTTCGTTCGACGACAGACCCAGGCCTTGTTCCTGGAATGCTTCGTAGATGACCTTCAGCGCCACTACCCGAGCGTGCAAGGCCAGCACCTCTGCCTCACGGGACGTTAGGTCGCGTTCCAGTTCTGCCAGGTCGCGTTCCACCACCCGTCGAGCGTCCCAATCGGCATCGCCCGGCAAGACAGCCGCACGCATCCGCAGCGCTTCACCGCGACCATAGAACTCAAACGCGGCGATCCGTGCCGCCCTCTCCTTGATGCCCTCCACAGCGTCGTTCAAGTTGGCGCGCAGGACGGCGGTGTCGCTCACACGAGTGAGACGCTTGCTGATCTGCTCCAGTTGCTTGTCGGTCGGGTCGTCCGACGCCCTGAACGACGCGATCTGATCAACCAGATCCGACGGGACATCGAAACCGGCCGGGAGTGAACCGTAGACGCCTGCGAGCCGATCCAGAAGCAGTCTTCGCTTGGATTCAGTCTGCGCGCGGAGTTGTTCCGCCCGTACCTCGGCCCACGACTGGGTGACGTGACCGCCGACGATGGTCGCGTCCGCACGGCGCTCACGGGCAGCAGCCTGTTCGCGATAGGCGACTCCGATAGAACGCTGGAACTCTTCGTTCTGCTGCACGAGCGAATCGGCGACTGCTCGCGCCCTCTCGGAGGCTTTGCGGATTGTTGGATCTGGCCGCTCTACCAGCAGGTCGCTGTTCATGCCCAGTTGCGTGGCCGCCCCCGCCAAGATGATGCGATCAGAGTGTTGCGCAGCGATGCGGGATTCCTCAGATGCCAAGGCCCGCCGCTCGCCGTCGACTTCAGCCTGCTTTGCGCGAACCTTTGGCTCAAGGGCATCGTTGGCCTCAATCAATGACGCCGCGAAAGCACTGGCGCTGGAGATCGTGCGGTCGTCACCTTGCGGGGCAGAATCTGCCGTGATGGTGTCGAGGCCCAACTCCTGGCTGGCAGCAGCCAGTTTTCGCACCTGTTCGGTGAGGCGTTCGTGCCGCGTCTTTTCGGCCCTCACTCGCTGTTGCTGGCTGCTCAGCATCTGTTCGTGGATCGCTTGTCCGGCCGCCACCATTCCATAGACGGCACCGGCCGCCACCAGCACCGGGGCGGCCAGCAACGCCGCTGGAACCAACGCGATACCTGCTCCTCCACTGCTCATGACAACATCTCCTCTCCAAGTCCGCCAACGAGGTAGCCTTCCAAGTCCTCCCGCAGCGGCGCGTCGCCATGGACGTCGACTGAGGGCACCGCCGGGTCACCGGCGTTTCTTTCCCAATCATCGATGGCCGCCTTAAGGTGTTTCCAATACCGCGCGGCGATCAATTCGTTTGCCCGTTTCTGGTTCTCTAGCTGCCGGCGAGCCATATCTTTGGACGCCTGGGTCTGCACCTTCGACTGAGCTACGAAGGCATCGAAATGGTCGCTCCACCATTCCTCTCGTTCTCGTTCCTCGGCCTTTTGCCGGTCCTGACGGCCCGCAGTTGTCTCCGCGTCGCGTAACCTGCAGAGTTCTTCGTAGGTGGACTCCGTGCCACGCATGTTCCACAAACCCTGGCCAAATACGGGGATTATTTCGATGAAGAAAAACGCGAGCATGACGATGCCGTGGCTGATCTTCATGGCCAGGCTCATTCCCGGGCCCCACTCGGCCTCGATCTGTGCCAGGACACCGGTGTCTCGGGCCACCTGGTCGTACTCCATCTTTTTCGAGGACGCAAGGTTCCTGAGTGCGTTTTCCGCATCGCCGAGATTCTGATCAAGCCCAGAGGTGTCCGCTGACGTGTTGGATTCGATGAGATCCGTCAAGGACTTCTGAAGAGCGTTGGCTGTGCCCTGAGTTCCGCCGGTGCAGGGGGCCGTGGTGTCACGAGTCCCACACCATTTCTCGTAAGCTGCAAGCATGGCCAAACGCGTGGTCTCTGAACACTCCCCTCGGCCCACCCCGTTCTTGCAGGTGCTGCCATTGAATGCATCGAAATACAGTTGCTGCGCCGTCAGGAAAGCCTGACGGTCGTTTTCGGCGGTCTGTTGCGCGGCGGTGACGGACGCCTGCAGGTTATCAATTTCCTGCTGCTTTTGGCTCTGAGCGTTGGCGGGAGCATCGTCAATCGCTTTTCGGGCCGCCGTGACAGCCCGCATTTCAGGAGACGTCTGATAATCGGTGACGATGACGTTAAGGCGGTTCGTGATGCTGATGGCCAACTGTGTGGTGATGTCCTGGTGAAAAATCTGCAACGTCAGTGGGGTTGACACCAACAGACCGAGTACAGCGGCGAGCAGTAGGCGCGGAAGGCTGTGCAGGAAGTTACTCCAAAACCCTCGAAGCCCTTCCATGGAGTGCGTCAGGTAACGGTCGATGCCGACGATACAGAAAAGCCCCCAAAACGCGCCGAATAACGCAGAAAGAAAGAGGATGCCCCACCTCATCGGATTTGGGGCCGGCGCAGGTGAGGCTGTGGGCGGCGTGACGGTCGTCGGCCCTGCGTCGGGGCTCGGCGACGAGGATGGTGAGGCCGGCGTACCTGAGGACGGATCAGTAGTCGGGCTCTGGGTAGTGTCACTGCTGTCGGGCTCCGATGAGGCAGCAAGCTGCTGGTCCCATGAAGGAAACGCGATGTTCGATCCAAGTGAACTGCCATTGAGGGCCATGTACAAAAAGAACGTCATCGACATCGCAGCCAGCATTCCCACGGCGATGAACAGCAGCCCTTTGAGATAGAAGTGTTGAACATCTTCGGGGCATTCCGGCATGACGTCGGACCGCATGTTGGCGAAGCTGGCAATTCGCGCGCGGATCGGCATTCCGGACAGTTCCAAAAACTCGCGGTATGCTCGCTCAGTTGCCACATAGTCATGGCTGGCACCGGCCTGTTGAGACCGTCGTCTGCTGGCGGCGGTGGCTTTTGGTCGTCTCAAATCGACTGTTCGCTTTGCTGGCGGGCTCATCCGCGAACTCGGAGGGTGGTTGCTACTCATTCGGGTTCCCTTCTCGAAAAGCGACTCCGGACGGAATTTGGAACCCCGCGGCGGAGCCGGGATAGGGGCAATCCAGGTGGGGCCAGGCGGGGAAGTGGGGCGGTGCGGAAAAACGCAACCCGCCGTCAGCATTTGGCAATCGTGGTCCATCAGGCACAGTTATTGAGCCAACGGCCGCCTGCAGGTCA
>WQYR01000146.1 GCA_009781145.1 Propionibacteriaceae bacterium
CCGTCCGGGCGGGGGACGGTGTCCGTCGTAACTACTTCGGTGATCAGTTCGTTGGCCCGCAGGCGCTCAACCGCATGACCGGCGAACAGGCCGTGGGTGCAGGCGACGGACGCCTCGTGGCAGCCAAAGTCGCGCAGCACCCGCGTCAATTCCATGATTGACCCGCCTGTGGCGATCTCATCGTCCAACACGATGGCCGACTTGCCAGCCACGTCACCGACGATCGACTCGATCACGACGGTGTCGTCGGCCAGCCGGCGCTTCGAGCCGGCCGCAACCGGCAACCCCACCAAACGGGCGAACTGGGTGGCGTTCTTCGCGTTGCCCAGGTCGGGCGATACCACCACATGATTCGACAAATCGCGTCCCCGGAAATGATCAGCCAACACGCCCAGCGCGGTCAACTGGTCGACAGGCACCGAGAAAAACCCCTGCACCTGGGGAGCGTGAAGGTTCATCGTCAGGACGCGGTCAACGCCGGCCGTCGACAGCAAGTCGGCCACCAGACGACCCCCCAGCGAGATTCGCGAGGCGTCCTTCTTGTCACTGCGCGCGTAGCTGTAATGGGGTATGACGGCGGTGATTTGCCCCGCCGACGCGCCCCTGGCGGCGTTGATCATCAGCAGCAACTCCATCAAATGCTCCTGCGTGGGCGGCACCAGCGGCTGGACGATGTAGACGTCGCGCTGGCGCACATTGACGAGCAACTGGGCCTGCAGACAATCGTTGCTGAACCGGCTGATGAGGCTTGGTGACAACGGCTTGCCAAGACGGTCACAGATATCGCGCGCCAAGGTGGGGTGAGCTGAACCCGAGAAGACGACGATATCTTTCATATCTTGGGACCCGTATCTATGTCGGTATGTCGGTCGCCCCTGGCGGCGGCACCGTGATGGTTGTTGGCGGCGGCGGCGGGGGTGGCGCCCCGGCAATCGAGATATAAATAGTGTTACCGCGGAACTCGTAGCTGGCAGCGGTCGGATTTTGGCGGCACACGGTGTTGGCCGGGCTGTTGCAGTTGTTCACGTCATAGTCCATCGGCTGCGCCGAAACCTGGAAACCCTGCTCGCCGGCAAATGACGTCGCCTGGTCAACAGTCATACCCCACAGGTCCGGAACCGGCGACTTGCCTGTCGCCAACGTCAACGACACCTTCCCGTCGCAAGACACTGTCGACCCTGGCGCTGGCTCAACTTTCAACACCTGACCGGGGCCCATTGTGATCGGCTCGTCGGCGCTGAGTGGCGCCGTCGTTGCGTTTCCAATGTTGGTGAACCCTTCAGACTTCAAAGCCGACCGCGCAGCCATCTCATCGGAGCCCACAACAGTCATCGGGATCGTGCACTGGCCCGGCCCGGCATTCACCCAGATCGTCACATTCGATCCGGGGGCAAGCTGCGTATATGCGTCTGGATCTTGCCTCAACACGTCACCAAGAGTGTCACTCGGCCCTGAGGCGGTTTCTACGGTGACACTGAGCTGCGCTTGCGTGATGGCAGCGCGCGCCTGCGCCTCCGGCAGGGTCACCACATTCGGCACCGGCACAGTCGACGGCTCAGGCTTGGGCTGCATAGCGCGATACAACAGCAGGCCACCAACCACCAGGACGGCCGCCACCAACACTCCCAAGGCGATCCAAAGCGGCAACAGCCCGCGGTGATCGACTTCGCCCTCGTCCGCGTCATCCATCGCCCCGGCGGGAAGCAGACTGGTCGCGTTCTCGGCCGCATCTGATACGGCAGGATTCCCGGCCGTCTGTTCAACATCCGGCACATCGTCGACTGCCGCGACGCCCCCTGGCGCCGGAACCCCTGGCAGCACCTCACTGAATCCTCGACGCGGCCTTGCTCCGGGGGGTAGACGATCGCTCAACACCTGGGTGGCGTCACTGGCTTCGGGCACAACCGCGACACCCAGCGGCGCTTGGCCGCCCAGTAGACGGGTGATATCGGCGCGCATGGCGTCGGCGTTTTGGTAGCGAGCGTCAGGGTTCTTGGCCAGCGCCGTCATCACCACAATGTCGTAGGTCGACGGCAACTCGGGGTCCACCCGGCTCGGTGGCACGGCCTGTTCGCGCACATGCTGGTAGGCCACACTGACGGGCGAATCGCCAACAAAGGGCGGACGCGACGTCAACAACTCGTACAGCAGGCAGCCGACGGAATAGATGTCGCTTCGCGCATCAACCGTCTCGCCCCGGGCCTGCTCGGGTGAGAGGTATTGTGCGGTGCCAATGACAGCCGCCGTCTGCGTCATCGTGGCCGACGTGTCGGCGACCGCCCGGGCTATGCCGAAATCCATCACCTTGATGCGCCCCGTCGTCGTCAACATGACGTTGGCGGGCTTGATGTCGCGGTGCACGATGCCATGACGGTGCGCGTACGCAATAGCGTCAAGCACGCCAACAGTGAACTCCATCGCCCTCTCAGGCAGGATTTGGCGTCCGTCCTTCAGCAGCTCGCGCAAAGTGGTGCCCTGCACCAACTCCATGACGATGTAAGGGATGTCCACGCCCGTGGTCGGGTCGATCTGAGCGCCCGTGTCATATACGGAAACGATGTTTGGGTGGTTCAGGCCAGCCGCCGACTGGGCCTCCCGCTGGAACCGCGCCTGAAAAGTGGGGTCTGTCGCCAGGTCAACCCGCAGCCGTTTGACGGCCACATCTCGCCCAAGACGGGTGTCCCACGCTCGCCATACCTCAGCCATACCACCGCGTCCGATGATCTCATCAAGGCGGTAGCGATCGCCGAGCATGATAGGCGTCCCGGAAGACCCTGAGTCGTTGGACTCGCTCATGCCTGCTCCTTTCGTCGGCCCCTTCGGGCCTCCGGTTCCGGACCTGACGATCCGCCTGCGCAAGGCAAAACCAACCCCGCGCGGTGTGCATAGGTAGTGTTCAGCATAGGCAGTAAATCTAAGCAAGTCACACTCGGGTCGTTCTCTGAGCGCTGCTTTTAGGAACTTATTAGACAGCAGCGGGCGGTCTGCCCGGGCTCCGACGCTCGTCAAACACCAGCTAAGCTGAACCAATGAGCGCTGAAATTGACCGGTCCGAGTTGGCCGAATGGATCAAAGAATTGGCTGTTGTACGCGGTCAGGTGACGTTGGCGTCCGGCCGTCAAGCCGACTACTACGTTGACATGCGCGCCGTCACTTTGGACGGACGGTCAGCGCCCCTAGTCGGACGGGTGATGCTCGACCTGGTGGCGGATCTCGAGTTCGACGCCGTCGGCGGCCTGACGATGGGCGCTGACCCCGTCGCCTTGGCGATGGTGCACGCCCGGGCCGCAACATCGGCACCAGCACTGGACGCGTTCGTCGTCCGCAAGGAAGCCAAAACTCACGGTTTGAACAAACGCATAGAAGGCCCATCAGTGGCTGGACGACGTGTGCTCGTCGTAGAAGACACCTCAACGACGGGTGGCTCGCCGCTGACCGCCGTCGAAGCATTACACGAGGCCGGGGCGACCATTGTGGCGGTGGCCGTGGTGGTGGACCGCGACGCCGGCGCCCGAGAAGCTATTGAAGCCGCCGGCCTTGAGTATCGCGCCGCATTTGGTTTGGCCGATATTGACCTTTAACCAAAAGCATTCTGGGTGAGGCGAACTCCAGCCCGATGATGGATGAACTTGCAGGAACGGGCGGTCCGTAGCGCAGCGGAGGAGCGGCGGTATGGCGGGCGGAACGCCGGTTCGAGCTGGCGACGGCGCCCAATAACGCAGGTCGAAGCCAAAGACCGCTTGCGGACTTTGGTGAGACCAAGGACATTGTTGACGAGCGATAGCGAGGAACGACGCCTGCCCAGGCCTGGTGGCCACTTGATCGTGCGTCGAGTACGGCGTCTGTGTGCTCGGGGCCGGCTGGAGCCCGCCGTTGAGACCTGCGTTTCCAAGTTTCGCTGTAGGCTAGGTCATATGTTGACATTCATCATTGTCTTGATCATCATCATCGTCGTGGTTCTCGGGTTCGGTGTCGCCCAGTACAACGGTCTGGTTTCGCTGCGCAACAAGCTGCAGGAGGCCTGGCGCCAGGTGGACGTCGAACTGAACCGCCGCTATGACCTGATCCCTAACCTCGTCAGCACCGTGCAGGGTGCGGCGAAGTTCGAGCAATCGACGCTCGAGCAGGTGATCGGTCTGCGTAACCAGGCCAAGGCTCTGGCGGGCGGGGA
>WQYR01000147.1 GCA_009781145.1 Propionibacteriaceae bacterium
CCGCTCCAACAGTTCCGGACGGTGTTGACCCAGAGACGGGCGAGATCGATTTCTGACGACCCAGAGGTGGTGCGCGAGATGGCCCTGCGCCATCTCGATCGCCGGGCCTACGGCGTCGCCGAGCTGACGGCCGTGCTGGTGCGGAAAAGGGCCAACCCGGAGGTCGTGGAAGCTGTCTTGGGCCGCCTTGCAGGGGTCGGGTTGCTGGACGATCAGGCCTATGCCGATGGTTTGGTCGAGATGAAGCACGAAGCCCGCCACATGTCGCGCCGGGCCATTACTCTAGACCTGACGCGTCGGGGCCTGTCGGCGGATGTGGTTGCCGCCGCTACCGCCGGTCTTGACGACGAATCGGACTGGGCTGGCGCACGCCAGGTGGCGGCACGACAGGCCCGGCGGTTGGCGGGGCTGGACAAGGCTACGGCGTGGCGCCGCCTGACCGGGGCATTGGCCCGAAAAGGCTACAGCCCGGCCGTGGCAAGCGGGGTGGCGCACGAGATGCTCAACAACACACCCCAAGAGGTGTCGAATGACTAAATGGATTGGTAAGGTGGAGGTATGAAGAAGCTGCTTTTCGTTCTCGCACTCGTCGCTGTCGCACTGGGCCTGTCGGCTCTGCAGGCCAAGCGGGATGCCGATGCCGAGGCCCGCCTGTGGGCTGACGCAACGGACTCCGTTCTCTGACGACTGACCGTGAGCCGTCGCGATGCCTGTCGCGGCGGCATTTCAGCGCTCTTTAAGGGGCATTCTTGTTGCGCGTATCCGACCTGCAGGTGCGTATTGGCGCCCGCTTGCTGCTTGAGGGTGCCACTTTCCAGGTGAACGCCGGCGACAAGATCGGCATGGTTGGCCGAAACGGCGCCGGCAAGACAACGACCATGCGCATCCTGGCAGGCGAGGCGCTGCCGACGGGCGGCACAGTTACTCGCACCGGCCACATCGGGTACCTGCCGCAAGACCCCCGAGAGTCAGACCTGGCGGTGACGGTGCGCTCGCGCATTCTGTCGGCGCGCGGTATTGACGGCATCATGACGCGCCTGCGTCGTCAAGAGGCCGCGATGGCGTCCGCCACAGGGCACGCACTCGAGACGGCGATGGCCGCCTACGCCCGTGCCGAGGCCGAACTGGTGGCCGCGGGCGGCTACGCAGCCGCCGCGGAGGCCGCCCGCATTGCCGCGAACTTGGCACTGCCTGAGCGGGTGCTGGAGCAGCCATTGGGTGAGCTCTCCGGCGGTCAGCGCCGCCGGGTGGAACTGGCCCGAATCCTCTACAGCCAAGCTGACACATTGCTGCTGGACGAACCCACGAACCACCTCGACGCCGACTCGATCGTGTGGCTGCGCGATTTCATCAAGTCCTATTCCGGCGGCGTCATGATGATCAGCCACGACACCTCGCTGATCGCCGATGTCGTCACCAAGGTGTTTCACCTGGACGCCAATCGTGCCGTCCTTGACGTCTATTCGATGGGCTGGAAACTGTATTTGGATCAGCGCGAGGCCGACGAGAAGCGTCGCAAGCGCGAACGCGCGGCGGCCGAGCGCAAGGCCGCCGCCTTGCTGCTGCAGTCCGACAAGTTGCACGCCAAGGCCACTAAGGCCGTGGCTGCCCAGAACATGGCGCGACGAGCGGAACGGTTGTTGGCGTCCACCCAAGCGGCAGGTCTTGCTGACAAGGTTGCGGCGATCTCATTGCCCGACCCGGCGCCATGCGGAAAGACCCCGTTGATGGCCCAGGGACTGTCGAAGTCGTACGGATCGCTGGAGGTGTTCACCAGCGTCGATCTGGCCATCGACCGGGGGTCGCGGGTCGTCGTCCTCGGTCTGAACGGCGCCGGAAAGACGACGCTGCTGCGCTTGCTGATGGGCTTGGAACCGTCGGACACGGGGGAGGTGCTGCCGGGGCATGGGCTGAAGCTCGGCTATTTCGCGCAGGAGCACGACATGCTGGATATGTCGGCTACCGTCGCCCAAAACATGATGGCGGCGGCACCACAGTTGGACGAGACTCAGGCCAGGCGCGTGCTGGGTTCGTTCCTTTTCAGTGGGGACGACGACGAAAAGCCCGCCCATGTGCTGTCGGGAGGCGAGAAGACTCGGCTGGCGCTGGCCATGCTGGTGGTCAGTCGGGCCAACGTCTTGCTGCTGGACGAGCCGACAAACAACCTGGACCCGGCATCACGGGCTGAGGTGTTGCGGGCAATTCACGACTACAAGGGGGCCATGGTGTTGGTTACCCACGACGAGGGTGCCGTCGCCGCCTTGGAGCCTGAGCGTGTGCTTGTGTTGCCGGACGGTGTCGAGGACCTGTGGAACGAGTCCTACGCCGAGTTGATATCACTGGCGTAGGCTTGTTCAATCACTCGACAAACTGGGAGCAAGAATGTCAAAGAAAGACAAGAAGGCCAAGAAGTCCAAGAAGCAGGAAGCCAAGAAGGACAAGAAGGCTAAGAAGTCAAAGAAGAAGTGACCGCTGCCGGCCCCAGCGCATAGCAGGCGATCGCTGTTGCGGCGGCCACGTTCAGGGAATCTACATCGGCGGACATCGGGATGCGTGTCACGATATCCGCCTGCCCCAGCCAGTGCTCGCTCAGCCCGGCACCCTCGGTGCCGGCCAACAGTGCGATCGGCCGGGGCTCGCGTTTCAGGCTCTGGGCCAGATCGGCCAGCGGCAAGGCGTCCTCGCGCGGTGACAAAGCGATCACCGTGAAGCCGCGGCGGTGCAGGTCGTCCAACCCGTCCGCCCAACTGTCCAACCGGGCCCAGGGAAGTGAAAAAACGGCCCCCATCGATGTCTTGATGGATCGACGGTACAGAGGGTCGGCGGCCCGTGGCGCCAGCAGCATGCCGTCCCAGCCGAGCCCGGCCGTCGAACGAATGATGGCGCCGACGTTGGTGTGGTCGACGATGTCTTCGGCCACCACCAGGCGCTGCGCGCCGTCGATCACCTGCTCGCATGTCCAGGTGGTCTTGCGGTGGAAGCAGGCGAGTGCGCCGCGGTGCACGTGAAACCCTGTGACGGCCTCTGCCAGGGCCTCGCTGACGATGTAGCAGGTGGCGTCCGAGGAATCCAGCACGCCCTTCAGGCCGGGCACCCAACGTGGCGTGATCATGAACGATCGGGCCTGGAAGCCTGCCTCCGCTGCCCGCAGTATTACCTTGTCACCCTCCGCAATGAACAGGCCTTGTTCGATCTCTACGGTGCGGCGCAGGCTGGCCTCGCGCAGCCCGACATAATCCTGCAGGCGCGAGTCGGCGACGTCGTCGACATCAACAAATGTGGCCACGTCCCAAGGTTAGTCGATCAGGACGAACTACGCGCCGACCAGCGGCCGCCCTCGTGGGTCAGCGCCAGGGGCATCTCGTAGGCTTCGCTGAGGTTGGCGCTGGTCAACGTCTTGTCGATGGGGCCGGCGGCCACCACTTGGCCATGATTGAGCAACAGTGCGTGGGTGATGCCCTGAGGAATCTCTTCAAGGTGGTGAGTGACAAGCACCACGGTTGGCGAATCGGGGTCCTGGCAAAGCTCGGTCAAGCTTCGCACCAGGCCTTCGCGTCCGGCCAGGTCGAGCCCCGCGCCAGGCTCGTCTAGTAGCAGCAACTCCGGGTCGGTCATCAGGGCTCGGGCAATCTCGACGCGTTTTCGTTCGCCGTCGCTAAGGGTGCCAAAACTGCGGTCGGCCAGGTGACCCACCTGCCAGGCATCGAGCAGGCGGCTGGCCTGGTCAAGATCCATTTCGTCATAGGCCTCGCGCCAGCGTCCCAAAATGCCGTAGGCGGCAGACACCACCGCATCACGCACCGGTTCGTGGCCGGGCACCCGGGCGCCGACGGACGGCGACGCGATGCCGATTCTCGGCCGTAACCCGAACACATCAACCTTGCCGAGGGTTTCCCCGAGCAACAAAACCGTGCCGCCACTGGGGTAAAGCTGGCTGGACAGAACCGCCAGCAATGTGGTCTTGCCGGCGCCGTTGGGGCCTATGACCACCCATCGTTCGCCCTCGTTGATCTGGAGGCTGACATCGTCCAGCAGCACGGCGGCGGCCCCGCGGCGGACGCTGACATCGGTGAGCTTGGCGACGACGTTCATGACGGCTCTCCGGCACCCCGGCGGGTTATCGGCCAATCGTCCGGGTAGAGGTGGC
>WQYR01000148.1 GCA_009781145.1 Propionibacteriaceae bacterium
CGATCTGAATGAAGCTGACGCCCAGCATCAGGGCGCCGTGCGTCCATATGTAGCTGGTGTTGCCGGCGGAGATGCCGAAGTTGATGATGTCCGATTGGATGTTCGGCATCGTCAACGAGGCGATGGCGGCGATGATCTGCAATACGACCACGCCGGCCAAGTACCGCCAGTATGGCCGGAGGTGTTCCTTAATCAATCGCCACAGCACGGGGGTTCCCCTTCCTGATCATGCGTCCAACTTGAGGGCACTGAAGTAGCTGAACAAGCTTACTCGCGTGGAGGTGTGCTGCTCGCTTCAGTGCCCTGCTCACAGCCCATCGAAAGGTTCGGTGGGTGACGGCGATCTGCGCAGAGGAAGCAAACCTTCAGCATCGACAACGATATATCTATAGCACTATCGAAGTCAATGGAAACGCGCGAACTGGCCACGATCATGTCGCCTCGGCGGAACCCAACACCATTCTCAGTAAGATAGGCGTCCATGAATGGTGCAGTTCAGGGAAATCAGTCACCAATTGACATAGACAGCCGGGCCGCGGTGAGCGGATCCGGTGCCCCTTTCGTCCAGTTTGAACCCACTGCATTCCGTCTTGAAGACACGAGGTACGTGCCCCTGACCCACCAGAATGGGGTGCGCCTTGACGGTGTTACCTATCGGCTTATGCAGATTCACTTTCACCGCCCAAGCGAGCACTTCCTGGACGGGCAGCAATTTCCCGGCGAGATGCATATCGTCTGCCAGTCAAACAGCGAGATCGCCGTCGTGGGGGTGCTGCTCAGCCGGGTGGACGGTGTCATCGATTTGGAGACGACCCCCGTCAGCTTGGGCGCCGTCGTCCCCTCAATTGGACGGGTATTTCGCTATGACGGGTCGTTGACGACTCCGCCGTTCACGGAGGGCGTCAAGTGGGTGGTGTACGAGACGCCGGTCGAACTGCCGTGGGCCTGCGTGAGCACCAGGGCGCGTCCGCTGCAGCACAAAAACGCGACACTGGCCGTCTTGAGGCACGAAGTCTCGCACTGGCCGGCAGCAGCCGTCAGTTGACGCGTCGAAGCGATGCGCGAACTGGCCAAGCGGAGGCCCTTTCTTCCTGGAAAGCACACCGTTGGCCAACTATCACCCATTTTCATACCCAATACATGCGCAAACTGGCCCACCGGTGCGGTGAGGTCGAAAAAACGCCTGCCGTTGGCCAGTTGTCACCGTCGTGTCCCAACATTGAGTATCGCGGTTCGCTGCGGGCGAACCGCCGGTAGACTGTGCAGCTATGAATGACGCGCAGGTTGACGACGTCGACGGCCCGTCCGTCAGCGAGCAGACCGCAATACGCCTGGGTAAGCGGGCAAGGCTTTTGGCGGATGGCACTGAGCCCTACCCCGTTGACCTGCGGCGCAGTCATACACTGACCCAGGTGCGGGCGCAGTGGGGGTACCTGCAAGCGGGGGACGAGACGATGGACGTCGTCAGCGTTGGCGGGCGCGTCGTTTACATGCGAAACACCGGCAAACTATGCTTTGCCACCCTTCAGGACGGCTTCAGCGCGGACGACAACGGCGAGCGCCTGCAGGTGATGTTGTCGCTGGCCGAGGTGGGCGAGACGTCTCTGGAAGCCTGGAAGACGGACGTCGACTTGGGCGATTTCGTTTGGATTCAAGGGCGGGTGATTTCGTCCAAGCGGGGGGAGTTGTCCGTCCTGGCGAGCGAGTGGCGTCTGGCGTCCAAGGCGCTGCGGCCGCTGCCGACGCTACACAAGGATCTGTCAGAAGAGACCCGTGTGCGGGCTCGTCACACCGACCTGATCGCCCGTCCCGAAGCCCGCCAGATGGTCCGTGACCGGGCCGCGATGCTGGCGTCATTCAGGTCGTCACTAGCGGCGATGGGTTACCTTGAGGTTGAGACACCAATACTGCAGCTAGTCCATGGTGGCGCCAAGGCCCGTCCCTTCAAGACGCACCTCAACGCCTTCGACATCGACATGAGCCTGCGCATCGCCCTTGAACTGCACCTCAAGCGCACGATGGTCGGCGGGGCGGATCGCGTCTACGAGATCGGGCGGATCTTCCGCAACGAGGGCGTCGACTCGTCCCACAGCCCCGAGTTCACGATGCTGGAGGCCTACGAAAGCTGGGGCGACCAGTTCACCATCGCCGACATGACGAAGAAACTCATCATGGACGCCGCCGACGTCCTTGGCCGCCACCAGATCGTCCGCCCTGACGGGGTGACCATCGACCTGGACGGGCAGTGGCGCTGGGTGCCCATGTACGAGGGCCTGAGCGCGGCCGTCGGCGAAGAGGTCGCCGTGACGACGCCGATCGAGCATCTCGCCGGCCTGGCAGAAAAGTTTGACGTGCCCGTCGACCCGAAGTGGGACGCCGGCAAGCTGGCGATGGAGCTGTTCGAGCACCTTGTTGAGCCGTCCTTGGTTCAGCCGACTTTCGTCTGCGACTTCCCGTCGATCGCCCAACCGTTGGCCCGTCCTCATCGGAAGACACCCGGACTGATCGAGGCCTGGGACCTGATGATTGGCGGCGTCGAGCGTGCCACTGGCTTCTCCGAACTGATCGACCCGGTGATCCAGCGTCAGGTTTTGACGGCCCAATCGATGGCCGCCGCCGCGGGCGACGCGGAGGCCATGCAACTCGATGAAGACTTCCTGACGGCGCTCGAACAGGGCGTTCCACCAATGGGAGGTATGGGTTTGGGCATCGACAGGGTTATGATGCTATTTAGTGGTGCGGGTATCCGTGAAACTATCCTGTTCCCTCTACTACGTTCCGAGGGGTGAACGCACATAGACTCGATCTGGTTCGACGACGCAGCGGACGATGACCTCGACCGCCGCTGGTCCGCGACCTTGGACGCTTTTGAAGCCGGGCCGAAAGCCAAATCTTTGCAAACATCGTGGCGTCTGCCCAGTGTGCTTCGGCGGTCGCCATGGGCGCGCACGCTTACGAAACAACAGCAGGTCGCATTCGATGCGATGACCAATTCGGGCGGCTGCCTGGTGTGGGGGGAACCCGGCGTCGGCAAGACGACGGCCGTCGCTGCGGCTGTGGGGGCAGCCATCGAAAAGGGACACACAGTTCTGCTCACCGCCGCTGATGAGCACACCATCGATGAGGCGCTGGCGGCGCTGATCGCCGTCGACCCGGACGGGCAGTCCGTCCTGGCGCCTGGGGTGGTGGTGCGTGTGCCGATCGGCGATGTCACTGATGCCGTCAACGATCATCCGGCCCTGATGGGCGACAAGGCTGCGGCAGCGCTCGTCCACCGTGACCAGCGGTTGGACGCTATCGCGCGCACCGAGCAGGCCAACCACGACGACTCGGTGCGGTCGAGCGAGCTTTGGCTGCGGCTTCGCGTTCAGGAGGACGACAAGGACGGCGCCATTCGCCAGCTCGATGAACAGCGCGTTGTCTACGATGAATGGCTGGATTGGACCAATCGGCGCGGGTTGCTGCGAAATGAAAAGGACGAGTTCCTCGCTTCCATCGCGGCGACGCAAAAAACGCTGGCAACCTATGACGGCGCAGACTCCAAGGTGACAGTGTTGACCGCCGACCTGTCGTCCGAGCGCCGGCAACGAGACAGCCGTATGCGGCAGGTGCAGGCGCTGACGGCCCAGCTGGATGAGGCGACCAGGCGACGCTCCGAGCAGCAGGCGCAGTTGGCTGAGATTCACGGGCTTGGCCCTGAGTGGGACGGGCAGAGGGCAGCGATTGAGGACTCCCTGGACGACCTGAACGAGTTGATTGACGACTTGGGTGCGGGCCTGCGTAAGCCTCGCGAGGAGTTGGCCGCCCATGAGGCGCGGGCCGCGTCCATCGAACAGCGGCTTGATGACGCGCTGACCGTGCAGGACGCCCGTGATACCGTGCAGCAACGGCTGCAAGACTTGCAGCGGGAGGTCGACACCCGCAACCTGGCGATGCGTGACTGCGAGCAGGAGATGGCGGTACGTCGGCGGGTGTTGGGTGACCCGCCAGCCTGGCTGAAGCGTTACCAACAGGTTGAGGCGGACGGCAAGTTCGCCCAGATTCACCGCTGGGAAGAGGCCGCCCGGCA
>WQYR01000149.1 GCA_009781145.1 Propionibacteriaceae bacterium
AGGCTGGGGTCCTGCTCGATGATCTGGTCAAGGACGACGCGCAGGCGTTCCGTCTCGTCGTCCAAGCCGATCAGTGTGGCCTGCGCGACAAGCTCGGCGACCACGCTGGACGACCCAACCGAAGCCTGCTCTGTGTCGCGGAGCTTGCGGCGGGCCACCTCGCCGAGCGTGGCGCCCTTGTCGATCAGTCCGATCAACGCGGCTTCGACCAGCGGCGTCCAGGCGTACGCCCACTCCTCGTTCATGCGTCCCAGGCCGCGCCCCGCGATATAGTCGGGCCCCGCCATGTGGCTGGCGAAGCCCACATCAAGGTACGACATCAGCCAGAAGAACCGGCTACGCCGCCGCGCACTGGGCGACCGGCGAACGTCAAGAGTAACGGTGCGTCGGGCCGCGTCGTCAATGCTCAGCCGCAGTTTTTGCGCCATCGATCTGGCCTCGGCGACGATCGGCGGCGCTGCCGTCCCCGGTGGCACCTGACCAAGACGCGTCCCCCCGAACACCTGCCCGATGGCTTCGCGGACGGCCGCCGCCATGTCGCCTTGGCTGAAGCACGATGTGCAGGCGTCAAGAAGGTCGGTGCGTCCGGGGCGTGGATGTCCGCGCAGGTCGGCAAGGCGCTGAGCGTGCAGGCCGGCCTCGATCACCTGGGCGACACTCAACCGGTCGGTTGTGTTGGCGGCGTTGGCCTGATGGGCAATGTCAGCAAGCGTAGGGACGGTGACGTCGCTGCCCGGGTCGTCCCACTGCCGCTGGTAGAACCCCGGCGACCGGATGCCCGCCCCATACCCCGTCAGGCTGTTCAGGTGGCCTAGGTCGTAGCGGATCAGCCAGGCGGGCGGGGTGTTTGGCCGGGGCGACGGACCGTCTTGAAGTGCGGTGGGGACGGGCTCGCCAAGCAGACGGGCAGCGAGTGTTTCGACCAGTGCCAATGTGTGGAAGGCACCGGTGATGATGACAATCGGCCCCGTCGCCCGCTCGCGGTGGGCCATGATGTGCGCCACCATGACCTGCTCGCGTGGCACGGACCCTTCGCTGACAAGCACCTCCGGCTCGTAATCGAGCCGGGCCAGCGCACTCCAGGCGAACACCCCGTCAAACAGGGTGTACCAATCAGTTTGCGGCAACTCAAACAGATGCTCCCACAACTCGTCGTGGTCGCGGCAGTGTTCGCGACGGGCCAAGGCCGTCAGCGCCTGGCTTTGCGCGTAGTACCGCTCGCCGGCCAGGCCTTTGGTGGCGTCGTCGTCGACCGATTTTTCGTGGGGACGGTCGATGAACGCGATGCCGATGCCGCGCGTTGCGGCAGCCCGCAAGCCCACCCATTCGGGCGAGAAGTCGGCCAGCGGGAAGAAGTAGCTGGTGCTGCCCTCGTCACCCGCCTGGGCGATGCTCAGTATCGCGACCGGCGGCACGGTCGCCGCGTCAGTCAGGGCAGGCAGAAGCTTGTCGAACTGGGACGGCCCCTCGATGAGGACGGCTTTTGGCGCGACTTCCTCGATCATCGCCTGCACGCCGCGGGCGCAGGCGGGGCTGTGATGTCGGATCGGCGCAAACCAAATGCCCTGCTCGTCAGCAAGCCTGACGCGCAGGGCCTGGGCCCGGGTGAACCGGGCGTCAGGTTCGACATCCTGGCGCACGTTCGTCACCAGGTTTTGGATGCGGCTGACTGGAACACCTTCCACGCCGGGTCCTGGCGGGCGCGTTCACGGACCACGGTATCGACGTAGAAGCGCAGGCGGGCGGCGTCCTCTTGGCTGTCTTTCAACGCGACGCCCACCAGTTGACGGGCCACCTCGGCGGGGGTCATGTGGCCGTCGCCGAAATAGCGGGCCTCGAGCGCGGCGGCCACCGCGACGTTGACGGCCTCGGCGGTTGACATGACGGTTTCGGGGCGCTTGATCACCGTCCCGTCGGCGGTCGTCCCCGAGCGCAGATCGCGGAATGCCGTCACCAGCAGGTCGATGACGCCAGGGTCGACCGTCACCTTGGCGCGGTCGGCACCAAGCTCGTCGTCCAACTGGCGCGAGATCAACTCGATTTCGAAGTCACGGTCGGCGATGGGGTGTACCGTCTCGAAGTTGAAGCGGCGCTTCAGTGCGGCCGACATCTCGTTGACGCCACGGTCGCGCAGGTTGGCTGTGGCGATCACGTTGAACCCGGGACGGGCCCAGACGCGCGCGTCCGAGCCGAGCTCCGGCACCATCAGTTGCTTTTCGGAAAGAATCGACACCATCGTGTCTTGGATCTCCGCCGCCGCGCGGGTGATCTCTTCGACGCGCGCCACCTGGCCGCTGAGCATTGCCTGGTAGATAGGGGACGGCACGAGCGACCGTTCGCTTGGCCCCTCGGCCAGCAGCAGGGCGTAGTTCCACGAGTAGCGGATGTGGTCCTCCGTGGTGCCGGCGGTGCCCTGCACTGTCAGGTTCGAGTTGCCCGAGATGGCGGCGGCCAGCAGCTCCGACAGCATTGACTTGGCCGTGCCAGGTTCGCCCACAAGCATGAGTCCTTGTCGTCCCAGTAATGTGACGATAGCGCGGTCGACCAGCGGGTCGTCGCCGTAGAACTTCCTTGTGACACCGAGCTTCTCGTCCCCGATAATGAACGCCCGAACGGCCTTGGGCGAGAGTTTCCAACCGGGCGGAATGGCGGCGGCGCTGGCGACGTCCCATTCGCGCAGTTTTTCGAGCTCGTCGGCATACCGGATCTCCGCGGGCAGACGAATCGCCGCGCTGTCTTCAGAACTCATTATGTGATTCCCAACTGATAGAGCTAATCCAATGCCAAATGTATCAGCAAGGCGGCATCTATCGCTGCCCGCGTTTCGGCCCCCAAGACACCCAAACGTTGTGTCAGCCTGGCGTAGTCAAGGGCACGTATATGTTCGGCCTGCGCTTTGGAGTCGGCATCCAATCCGTTGCCGTCATCAGCCGCGATGAGCACTTGGAATGGGTAAATGTTCTTGGTGTTGGTGGTGAGCGGGATTACCGTAACGACGCCACGCGACAGCTTTTCTGCGACCCGATTAGCCTCGTCGTTGGACACCACGACACACGGACGCGTCTTTGAGGCTTCGGCGCCGAAGGTCGGGTCAAGGTTGGCCAGCCAAATTTCGCCCCGCCTCATTGAATATCACCGTCACCGGATATCGAATCCCAAAGCGCAGCGTCCTCCGAACCGTCCCATTCAAGAAAGGCTGCCTCATAGGCTGCGGCAAGTTCCTTGTTGCGCAGGGACGCCGCGCCCTCATTCATCAGGTCGACCATCAAGTCTCGGCTTGACTGGGTGTCGGTCCAATGGTGGGAGGCGACGGTGAGCAGTTTGACGACCTGGGGGGTGTGCGTGATTGTTGTGCGCTCCAAAACCGTAGGCATGCTCCCAAGTGTAGCACCAGGTGCTGTTCGTCGTGCAGAGCATGACGATCTCGTCAACAGGTCGCACCACTAGGGTACTCACCAGGCAATTTCTCCGTCCAAATGCACAGTTTGATTCCGTCCAAACATGAAGTAGAAGCCCACCATCACCTACCAGGCAGCGCTTGAGCGGCAGTTTGAACAGGCTGGCCTTGCTGGGACCTTGACGTCCTGTTTTTTCGACGGAGGCGGTCAAGACGTCACCCAAACGTCCATGTCAAACGGGTCGCCGACGTTTGGGTGACAGAATGTCGCCAGATTGGCCGGTTTCGGCGTCAAGACGTCACCCAAACGTTCGCATACCCCGGCAAGTCGACGATTGGGTGCGCTTTTGTCCGTTTCTAGCTGACGTTCTCGAAAGGCCGGTTGCACCATCGCACGGTGTTGGCCGACGCATGTGGCCAACCGCTAAAGGCTGCTCTTCGACTCCCAATCCTTATCGAAGGCACCGGCCTCGGCGATGTAGACGTAGTCTGCGTAGGACTCGGCCAGCAGGATCTTTGGCACATTGCCTAGGGGGAATCTGTCGCCGTCCCGCAAAAATATCAACTCTGTGATTGCTGCCGGCATCTGCTCCTCGGGGACGACCGACCCCGTGAACAGGATTATGACCTTGATGTCGCTGCTGGGCAAAGGCTTGAC
>WQYR01000150.1 GCA_009781145.1 Propionibacteriaceae bacterium
CAGGAACAGGCGTACGCTATGGGGCATGGACGCATTGGTTCTCGCACGGTGGCAGTTCGGTATCACAACCGTCTACCACTTCCTTTTCGTGCCTATGACCATCGGCATTACATGGCTGGTGGCAATCATGCAGACAAAGTGGACGAACACTGGCAGTGTCGCCTGGTACAGGTTGACAAGGCTGTTCGGCAAGATATTTCTGATTAACTTCGCGGCTGGTGTCGTAACAGGCATCGTCCAAGAGTTCCAGTTCGGTATGAACTGGTCAGAGTATTCCCGCTTCGTCGGTGATATTTTCGGCGCCCCGCTGGCGTTGGAGGCACTCATCGCATTCTTTATGGAGTCGACGTTCGTCGGCCTCTGGATCTTCGGATGGAATAAGTTGTCCAAGAAGGCTCATCTCGTGATGATCTACCTGACGGCAATCGGTTCAACAATTTCGGCGATCTTCATTTTGGCAGCCAACTCGTGGATGCAGAATCCCGTCGGCGCACAGCTCGTGCAGTTGCCTGATGGCAGCTACCGGGCCCAGTTGCACGATTTCATGGCCTTGGTTACCAACCCCTTCTTCCTCGTGACGTTCCCGCACGTCCTGGCGGCAGCATTCATGCTGGCCGGCGGCATGGTGCTCGGCGTTTCCGGTTGGTGGTTGGCCAATGGTCGCAAGAAGGGCGAAGTCGCGGCTGACGACGACGCGTCGGATACCCCGACGTGGCGTATGGGCACCCGCTTCGGCGCTTGGGCTGTTCTCATCGCCTCGATCGTTTCGATCGTTGTCGGCGACATCCAGGGCAAGGTCGAGGCCTCTTACCAGCCGCTCAAGTTGGCGGCTTCTGAGGGCGTTGCACCTAGCACGGTTGGCGGCACGGTTGACGGCGGCGCGTTTGCCATCGTCTCCGTCTTCAGTGGCAGCGCATCGGATGGCACGGCTGTGGCTCACTCCATCGCGATCCCTGGCTTGCTCAGCTTCCTGGCGGGCGGCCCGGCAACAGACATCAACGCATTGGCACCAAGCATCAAGCCGGTTTGTGTTGGCGCTTTCGGTCAGGTGGACGGCACAACCTGCACGTCGGTCGCAAGTGACCAGGCTGGCGGCGTGCTCGCGCAGGGGTTCATGCCTCTGCCCACCGGCACAACGGCGTCGACCACTGCCGATCCCAACGATCTGCAGAAGGCTGTCAGCGCGATGAGTTCAGACACAACGATGACAATCACTGCTATTGAGGGCGCCAACACCGCCCCGAGCATGTGGGCGTCGTTCTACACCTTCCGCTTCATGATCCTGTTCGGATTCCTGGGCCTGATCTTCTCGATCATCGTCCTGGCGAAGACGAAGAAGGGTAGCCTGCCGACGCAGTCGAAGGGTTGGTCCGCTTTCATGTGGTCCTTCGTGCTGATGCCGCTGGTCGCTTCGTCTTGCGGGTGGCTCGTCACCGAACTCGGTCGTCAACCCTGGATCGTCTATGGCGTCTTGCCGACGTCAGCAGCGGTCTCGCCGGGTGTCACCGGTGCTGAAGTCTTGATCTCGATGATCTTGTACACGCTGATCTATGCAGCGGTGGCAGTCATCGTCGTCCAGATGTTCCTCAAGACCATCCGTCATGGTCTCCCTGATGGCTCTGACGAGCCTGGGGATCAGCCGGCCGACAACGATGCGATTCTGCACTTCGCGTACTGAGAAAGGATGAATTGACATGTTAATCGGTATGGATGCTTTCGATCTCAGTAGCGCAGCCCTTCAGGGTCTGTGGTTCGTATTGATCGGTGTGCTGTGGGTCGGGTTCTTCTTCCTTGAAGGCTTCGACTTCGGTATCGGGATGCTTATCCCCTTCATCGGCGGCAAGTCCGACGCGAAGCGCCGGGTAATGGTCAACACAGTTGGCCCGCTGTGGGGTGGCAATGAGGTTTGGTTGTTGACGGCCGGTGGCGCGACTTTCGCGGCTTTCCCGACCTGGTACTCCAACCTGTTCTCGATTCTGTATTTGCCGCTGTTCCTGGTGCTCGTCGGCCTCATCGCTCGTGGTATCTCCTTCGAGTATCGCTCGATGAACCCCGGCACCAAGTGGCGCAACAATTTCGACTCGCTCAACATGATTGGGTCGTTCATCGTCACCCTCGTCCTCGGCGTTGGCTTTGCCAACTTCGTCCGCGGCGTGCCGGTCAACACCATGACCCAATATGCGACCCTCAAGCCAGACGTACTGAGCACGGTTGACCCGCTCGCACCGTACGCTGCGGCATTCGGTGGGTTGAGCCAGGGCGATATCTTCCTGCACCGCTTCCTGGGTCTGTTCAGCGGCTATGCCCTGCTGGGCGGCGTGATGTTGGTCGTGCTGTTCCTGGCCCATGGGGCCCAATACCTGTCCATCAAGACGATGGATGAGGTTGGGGCTTCGGCTCGCAAGGCCGCTGATGTGCTGACGCCAATCGCGGCAGTGCTGATGTTGGCCTTCGTGCTCTGGGGCACGGCGGCCTACTCCACCGACAACCCGAACACGGGTAGCTGGGGTAACGTCGTCCGCTGGATCGTCGGCATCGTCTCAATCGTCGTCATCGCGGCTGGTTGGTTCCTCGGCAAGAAGGGCCGTCCGGGCCTGGCCTTCATCGGCACCGGCTTGGGCATCGGCACCTGGGTTATTTACACCTGGGTGACGATCTATGGCTCGCTTGGCATCGGCGTTCAGGCCGACCCGACCAAGCTCTTCTTCTCGCCGATCAAGATGGGCGCTGTCAATACGGTGCTCGGTGCCGTGGGCAATGCGACGACTGGCTGGGCCGGCGGGCCGGTGTCACCAATGACACTGTTCGCCTCCAGCGAAATGACACTTGGGTTGATGCGTACCTTCGCATTCATCCTGGTGCCCATCGTGTTGGTGTACATCATCTGGGCCTACTGGGTGTTCCGCAAGCGCCTGAACACTGTGAACATTCCCGTCAGCGGGACGATTTCACAGACGTCAGTCGACGCCGCGAACGCTTCAGCTTCTGCCACTGTGCAGGAAGCTGTGACCAAGGCTGCCACGAGTTAGCCCAACACCTAATAATCACACCGGAGCCGGGTTCCACCCAAAAGGTGGGCCCGGCTCCCTGATATTCTGGCGCCAGCTCGTCAGAAATGACGTGTGTAATGGGCTGACGGGATGGCGGGTAGAATCATCAGGTGCTTTTGATCTTCGTTAGGCCAATGTGGCCGGCCCGATAAACCCGCGCCTTCTGCGCGAGGCCGGGGCCACCCGGGGTTTCATCATCGGGGTCGGCGCCACCGGAGTGGCCCAGTCGTTCCTGGTGATAGCCCAGGCCACCATCATTGCGGCCACCGTCACGCATGTTTTTGACAGTCACAACACTGACGGGGTCTGGACGGCTGTGGGCTGGTTGCTGCTGGTTTTCGCTGCCCGCGGTGTGCTGACCTGGCTGACGTCGGTGCTAGCCCATCGGGCCTCGGCCGGTGTCAAGTCGTCGCTGCGCCGCCGCGTCTTGGCCGCCCGCCTGGCCAACCCGGGCTCACAGACGTCCACCGCGTCAATCGTCACCATCATGACGAGCGGCCTGGACGCCATCGACGCCTATTTCGGCAAGTATCTGCCGCAGTTTCTGCTGAGCGCCACGGTGCCGATCATCGTCGGAGTCGCGGTAGCCATGCATGACCTGACCAGCATGATCATCATCATCGTCACCGTCCCCCTGATTCCGATTTTCATGGTGCTGATCGGGCGTACGACCCAAACGCAAGTGGCTCGTCGCTTCAAGGTTCAGCTGCGCTTGGCCAACCATTTCGCTGATCTGGTGGCAGGCCTGCCGACGCTGCAGGTGTTTGGACGCGCCCGTGCCCAGGCGAAGGGTTTGGCGGCCAGCGAGGGCGAATCGCGGCGTCACACCATGGGGACGCTGCGGGTGGCGTTCCTGTCGGCCGGGGTGTTGGAGCTGTTTGCCACGTTGTCTGTGGCGCTGATCGCTGTCACCATCGGGTTCCGGGTGTTGGCCGGCGACCTTGACCTGAACACGGCGCTGTACGTTCTGGTGCTGGC
>WQYR01000151.1 GCA_009781145.1 Propionibacteriaceae bacterium
AGTTGTCTCATCGGGTAGGGCGACGGTGTGAGTTGTCTCATCGGGTAGGGCGACGGTGTGAGTTGTCTCATCGGGTAGGGCGACGGTGTGAGTTGTCTCATCGGGTAGGGCGACGGTGTGAGTCGTCCCATCGGGCAGGGCGACGGTGTGAGTCGTCCCATCGGGCAGGATGACGGCCTGAATCATCCCATCGGGCAGGTGGTGTTGTTATCCGGCATAATGCCGCCGGAAAGATATGACCGCACAATCTGATCGACGCACTTGCTGCCCGAACTGTAGCTGCCATGGCCGACGCCGTCACGGGTGACCAACACGCCGGCCGGCATTTGCTGAACCATCCACTGAGCGTATTGGTACGGGGTGGCGTTGTCGCCGGTGCCGCCGATGACCAAGAATGGCGGGTCGCCCGCGCCCCGGAAATCGATCTGGGGTGCCGGTTGCGCCGCCCAAACTTGGCAAATGGTGTTCGGCCCCATGAATCGTCCGAAATATGGTGCCGAAACGGCATCTTGTTGCCATTGGGCAAACGACGCGTCGATCCCGTCGTCGGCTTCGTCAGCGCATTCGATCGCTGGGAAGGCCGTTGCCAATGAGCCATAGCCGGCGTCACTGCGGTCGTTCATGGCGTCCGCAGCCGACAGCATGTAGCTGCCGTCGCCGTCAATGGTTGCCTGCAAAACCCCCGCCAACGAAGCGTAGGCCGCCGTTCCCGAATACATGAACAGGGCAAGCCCCTGCACAAACAAAGACTGGGTCAACCTTCGGTCACCCACCGAAATCGGGTCGGCGGCCAGGGCGACGGTGAAATCGGTAATCTGTTTCATCACGGCGTCAGCGGTCTGGCCGCCGTAGCCCTTGTTTGCCGCCCACTTGGCATATTCGCCCAACGCCAGATCGAAACCGTCCGCCTGACTGACGGAACTGTTCTCGGTGATGTTGACGGCCGCATCCAAAATCATGCGCCCAGCGTTTTGGGGGTAGAGCTCCAGATACACGGCGCCAATGAATGTGCCGTACGATGTGCCCATCCAGTTGAACTTGGCATTGCCCAGCAGTTGGCGCACCATGTCGAAATCGTGCACCGTGTCGATGGTGGTGATGTGGTCGAGTAGAGCACCAGAGTTCTGGCGGCATTGGGCGGCGAACTGTTTGGAGCCTTCGATCAGCGCCTGCTTTTCGGCGTCATTGGTGGGCGACATCGACAGGTCGAAAAAGCTGTCAATTTGGGCGGTCGTGCCACACACCACGGGCGTCGACTTGCCTGAGCCACGGGGGTCCATCCCGACAATGTTGAAGCCGGTCAAGCCAGTCGGGTTGAATCCGACGACGTAATCCATGGCCGACCCACCCGGGCCACCGGGGTTGATGAACAGGTCGGGGGACGCCGGGTCAGGCGGTGCAGTTTTGGCGGGACGGCGCTTCATCGCCAAGGTGATCGCGACACCGTCCGGGTCGTTCCAGTCAAGCGGTGCCAGCACCGTCGCGCACTGCATGGTCCCGCTGGCTGGGTCGCAGGCGCCCCAGGTGACGGTTTGCCCGAGGTACCGGTCATAGCCAGACCCAGGAGGCGGGTCTGTCATACCTGGTACCCGTAGGGTCGGGTCAAAGTCGACGGTTTGACGGTCCGGGCTGGTCAGATCGGAATAGGTGTGCTGTGGGGACGGTACGGAGCTGGTTGGCGATGGTGCCACCACACCGCCATGGAACGTGGCAAGGATGCCGCCGCTATCGGGGCTGGCACAGGCGGCGAACAACGTCACCAAGACCGTGGCGCCGGCCACCTGAGCTAGTCGGTGCTTCATAGGTTCCTATCGTCACTGGTACTGCTTGCGCTTAGCTCGGTTGAACCGCATGGCGGCGTCGATTGCCCAGCCGCCGGAGCCCAGGCAGAAAACCGCCAGCCCGACGCCTGCCACCAAGAGGTCCCAGTCTCCGGTGAAGCCGGCCTGACCCGCGACGAACGGGTTGGCATAGCCCCACTGGATGAACACGAGCATGCAGATGGCCAGCGCCGCCGTCAGCAGACCGGCCAGGCGCACTCCGAAACCGATGATCAGCAGCACGGTTAGAAGCACCAGCACCGCACCCAGCGCCCAAGCGATCGGTGCGGCGTAGGGGATGCTGTGGTTTGTCAGCCAGTCCGTCGTGGCGGTGATATTCCAAAGCACCTGAATGCCGCGCACACCCAAAACGGCAGCCAGCACGAGCCTAATCAATGCCAAACCGGCGGAGCCGAGGAACTTGTCGTTGGTATGCCGCTCGGGTGGCGGCAAGGTCACGTCGTCCTCGCTGACCTCGACGGTGCCCAAAGCCTTGGCGCGGGCCGCGCGTTCCTGGTCGCGGACGCGGGCCTCCTCAGCCTTGCGCTGGGCAGCGTCTTGTTCGGCCTGGCGGTCGGCCTCGGCCTGCTGCTTGGCCGCCGCATCGCGCTGGGCCATCGCGTCGGCTGCCGCCTGCGCACGCTTCTGCGCCTCGGCGATGCTGATGTTGACCGTCGGCTCGTTGGCCGGGTCGTCCTCTTCGATAACTTTCGTCGGCTCCGGGTTGCTCACGTGGTTCTCCTCACTGGGGAAGTGGATTGTCTGGGAGACGTTCCGTTCAATCCTACTCTGACGATTACCCAAACCCGCCGAGCTGGATGAAAAGAGCCTCCATCGCTAGCAGCGGAGCGACATTGCCGTCTAGGGCGCGACGGGCGTCAAGTATTGCGTCCAGGCAGGCGAGCGTGCGCGGCGCGGTGGTGGTCTGCGCCCTTTCGGAGGCGCGTGTGGCAACCCCAAGGTTGATGAGACCGTCGGCGGGCGCACCGGTTTGCAACGCAAGGATGTCGCGGTACCAGGTGGAGAGCTGCGTCAAGACGTTGTCGAGCTCGTCGCGTTGCAGGCGCTTCGCCCGGGCTTTTTGCTGGTCTTCCAGTTGGCTGACGGCCGCCGCCGCGTTGCGCGGGCGGGCACCTTTCGTGCCAAAACCGAGCATCAGATCAAGCTCGGCTTTCTCTTGGGCGTCCAGCTGGCTGGTCTGCCTGGCTGCCTCGGCTTGCGCATTGTTGACGACTTCGGCGGCGCTCTGCAGGCATTCGCCCAGGGACGTCCATTTGGTCGGCAGGTCGATGATGGCGTTCCGGGCCTGACGCACCGCGGAGTCGGTGGCCAGGGCCCTGGCGCGGCCGACATGGCCCTGGGCGGCCCGGGCGGCGGCCAGCGCCAAATCGGGGTTGACGCCCTCCGATGTCAAGAGCGCCACCACCTCGTCGTCCGGTGGGGTGACGAGTCGCACCTCGCGGGTACGCGACCGAATGGTGACGGGCAGGTCGTCGGCCCCGGGCGCGCAGAGCACCCAGACTGTGCGCAGGGCGGGCTCTTCCAGGGACTTCAACAGAGCATCGGCGGCGCGCTCGGTGAGACGGTCGGCGTCCTCGACGACAAGCACCTGCCACGGCCCGGCGATCGGCGTCAAGGCCGCCTTGCGGGCCAGCTCGCGGGCCATGTCGACGCCGATGCTGAGCTGCTCGGTGCGGCACAATGTGACGTCGGGATGCGAGCCTGACAAGGCCGTTCGGCACGTGTTGCAGACACCGCAACCACCCTCGTCACATTCCAGGGCCGCCGCAAAAGCCTGG
This sequence comes from Propionibacteriaceae bacterium, assembly GCA_009781145.1. Taxonomy (GTDB): domain Bacteria; phylum Actinomycetota; class Actinomycetes; order Propionibacteriales; family Propionibacteriaceae; genus WRGV01. The sequence goes on from WQYR01000151.1 coordinate 3,620, forward strand.
GCCGCGACCGAGCGCCCGGAGCCCGGCGGCCCGGTGAACAGCCAGGCGTGCGTCATGGCGGAAGTGTCGCCCGCCGCGACGGCGCGGCGCAGTTCGGCGACGGCCTTCTGCTGGCCGATCAGGGCATCCCAAACACTCATAGGTCAATCATGCCTTGGGCCACTGACAAAATCGTGGTGTGCCCCACGGTTGGTCTGTGGGAGTTACGTTGCAGGAGCGCTCCACTGCGGGCGCTGCGGCTCCGCCGCATGATAGCGCCCTTGCTCCGCTCACGCTGCGCTCCAATACTGGCGCTCCTTCGCTACGCTCGGACCGCACGGTCTTTCCCCCTCCGACAAAG
>WQYR01000152.1 GCA_009781145.1 Propionibacteriaceae bacterium
CGCGAGGGACACTCAGCTGTTCAATCAGCCAACCCAAAGCCGACGCGTGGTACACGGCGTCCTCGCGGAGGGCATACACGAGGACGTTTACATCTGGGATGACCATCGAGCCATATCCTCTTCGTCCATCATCTCGAACAGTTCGGCGTTTGAGTTGATGTTGATACCGGGCCGCACCCCACCCCGCCCAGACGTCCGTATCATCACTGGCAAGGATGTGACCGCGGCGTCGGCCGTCGTCGTCTCAACAATGTATTGCTGAAGTGCCCTGGTGAGTAACTGTCCTAGCGTTTGGCGACGCTCGTCAGCGACCTGCTTGGCTGTGACCAGCAGACCGGAGTCAATCGAGATAGTTGTGCGCGTGATGCTCATAGCATCAACAATACTGCATCATGTGCATCACTGATGGGTGATGATGCCGACAGCCATGACAACGATCGCCACCACAACGATGGCGACAACCACCAGCGCCAGGATTTTCCACCCCTTGCCAAGAGGTTCGGCTTCGAGCTGCAGGTCGTCGTTTCTTGGATCGTTTTTCGCCATAGAAGCACCTTAGCTGATTGATGCCGCCGACGGAACTGTCAGCACCTGCGCGCCTTGCGGCGTCACCACCAAGGTCTGCTCGAATTGGGCGCAGCGGCTGCCGTCGCGGGTCAGCACCGTCCATCCGTCGTCCCATTGGACGGTCGCCGGGTCGCCGAGGGTCAGCATCGGCTCGATTGTGAACGTCATGCCGACCTCCATGACGGTGTCGAGCCGCGGCTCGTCGTAGTGCAAGATCACCAAGCCCGAATGAAAAGCAGTGTGCACACCGTGCCCGGTGTATTCGCGCACCACGCCGTAACCGAAGCGCTTGGCGTACGACTCGATGACCCGCCCGATGACGCTGATCGGACGTCCCGGCGCGACAGCTTTGATGCCGCGTTCCATCGCCTCTTTCGTGCGCTCCGACAGCAACCGGGACGCCTCATCCACCTGGCCACACAGGAACGTCGCACAAGTGTCGCCGTGCACACCGTTCTTGAATGCCGTCACATCAATCTTGACGATGTCGCCGTCCTCCAGCGGACGGGCGTCAGGAATGCCGTGACAGATAACCTCGTTGACGGACGTGCAAATCGACTTCGGAAAGCCCCTGTACTGCAGCGGCGCCGGATAGGCACCATTGTCGATCATGAAATCGTGGGCTATGCGGTCAAGTTGATCGGTTGTGACGCCCGGCGCCACCGCCGCCCCGGCCAACGCCATGGCGTCGGCGGCGATGCGCCCAGCCTCGCGCATGGCCTCAATAACCTCGGGGGTCTGCACATCCGACCCTTCGTAATGCTCCGGCCCCATGACGCCGACATATGACGGCTGGACGATGCTGGACGGCACAGTACGACGGGGGCTGATGGAGTGGGGCGTAATCGGTTTGCTCACATCGTCCAACCTTACCCCCACACCATTAGTTGACCCTCAGCGATGCGATCGCCGCGTTGATGCTGGCATCGAAATCCGGTCTCCCGAGCGGACGGCACGAGATGAACACCCCGAAGTAGTCAGCACTAGGGCCCATGTCAACGACGATGACATCAAGTATCTCGCCGGGGATTGGCTCGCCCCTGGTGTAATTGATTTGCCACTGAATGTGCCAAGCATCGTGGCCGGTGATGGTCATCGACTCGCCCGCGATCAGGGATACAGGCGGTCCGTCCACCGGGTGATACGTCATCGACCAGCACTGCATCGCCTGCATGGCGGTCTGTGCCATGTCCGTGAATCCATCGGCGAAGCTGATCAACCCGACCGACAGGTCACTCCAGTAGCCTCCGCCCTGCGGTATGGTCCTTTCCGTGGCGTGTGCGTCACAGACCATGGAAATCCTGAAGTAGGCGTCAGCGCTGTATCCACTCTGCTCAGCAAACGATAGGCCAGCGGCAGAGACGCGCCCTGCGTGCTGTCTGGTGTCGCCCTGACCGGTGCTGTTGGGGCAATTCACCCAGACCCCGCCTGTGCTGGTCGGTGGAGGCGGTGTGGTGGGCGTCGGGGTGCTCGTCTCGTCCCAGGCGCTGACGGTTGGCGTCGACGAGTTTGGATCCTCCTTGACGCCACCGCCGCCGATGCCGGAGCCGCCCGTGGTGAGCAGCACCACCACAGCGACCACCGTGAGAATTGCCAGCACCACAAGACCGATGGCCCAGCCACGTCCGTCCGATCGCCGTCCGTTGAGGGGTGACGGGCCACGCGGCGGCGGATCGCGGGGGTCCAATGTGGTCTGAGCCGACCATGCGTCGCCGTCCCAGTAGCGGAAACGGCCGCGCGCCCCGCTGGGATCCGGATACCACCCACACGCTGCCATAGGGTCAGCCTACGCCAGAAGTCAGGGCAGTGGCGTCCGCGAGAAGTTCAGGTGGCTGCGGGACGGGGTCGGGCCGCGCTGGCCCTGATAGTGCGACCCCGCACCGGCCGAACCGTACGGGTGGGCGGCTGGTGAACTCAGCCGAAAGAAACACAACTGACCCACCTTCATACCCGGCCATAGGGCAATCGGCAAGGTGGCGACGTTGCTGAGCTCCAGTGTCACATGCCCCTCAAAGCCCGGGTCGATGAAGCCCGCCGTCGAGTGCGTCAACAACCCCAGCCGACCAAGCGACGACTTACCCTCCAACCGGGCGGCGACATCATCGGGCAAGCTGACATACTCGTAGGTCGAGCCCAGCACGAACTCACCCGGGTGCAACACGAACGGCCCGTCCTCCTGGGTGACGGCGCGGGTCAGTTCAGACTGATCCTCGGCCGGGTCGATGACGGCATACCGATGGTTTTCGAAGACGCGAAAGTACTTGTCAAGTCGCACATCGATACTTGACGGCTGCACCAATGCAGCGTCCCAGGGGTCAAGACGGACGCGCCCGGCCTCCACCTCAGCCAGAATGTCACGGTCAGATAACAGCATGCGCCTAGTTTACGGCCCAAACCGCTCAACTGAGATGGCAGAATATCCACATGATCATTTTCTCTGGCTGGGGAATCCTGGCGCTCTTGCCCCCCGGTGCCGGGGCCGGGCTGGGAGTGTTGATTGGCAACAGTGTCAGTTCTTCCACCAATCTCATCATGCTGTTCGCGGCCATCGGCCTGATGATCGGCTCCGCCGGCGACTGGTATCTCGGCATCTGGCTGAACAAGACCCGTCCGGCCGCCGAGCTGGACCAAGCGCTGGCGGCACGTCAGCAAACGCTGCAACAACTGGTGGCCTCCGGGCAGTACTACCGCGGCCCGGGCTTCCCGATGCCCACCTCCATGCAGGACGCCCAAAACCAGGCGCAGGCACAGTTCGCCGCCGAGTCGGCGGCAGCCCATGCCAGGGTCGGCAACCGGAACACCTTGTTCTTCGTCCCCATCCAGTACTGGGCCTACGTAGGCGCCGGCATCGGCGCCGTCATGGCGGTCGCCAGCTTTTTCATCACGTAGGGCTAGCTGGCCCACCGGCCGGTGAAGAACAGCCAGGCCCAGATGATCATCGCCGCGCTGCTCAGCACCACGTACACCGCCACGACTGCGTCCTTCCCCAAGCGCCAGCGCGCCGGGCGCCAGGTGACCACCCCGCCGAGCACTGCCCACAGCGGGAACCACAGCAGCACCGCTCGATTGATGGACATGTACCAGAAGGACGTGCCGAACGCCACCACCTGAATACCAACGAAGGCCGCAGCCGCCCAGTGCCGCCGCATTAGGCACCAAACCGTCACGCCCAGCCCGACGGCCATCGAAACCACTTCCGCCCGGAACACCCAGGCAACATCAGGACGCCCTGGCCACGCCGCCAACTTCCCAGCGTCAATGGTGTTCATCAAAGATGCCAACGGATTGGTGAAACCCCGCGTCCACCCACTCTGCTGGGCTTCCAGCCAAGCCGTCCACGTGCCAGTCAAACCGTGCAAGTAAAGCTCGTAGGCCCCCAGAACTGCCAG
>WQYR01000153.1 GCA_009781145.1 Propionibacteriaceae bacterium
CGAATTGCTCGCGCAGCTCCTCGACCGCGGCTACCTTGTCAGGCCTTGCCATTGGGTCTCCTTAACTAATTGATACGCGGGCGACGATACCGCTACCCGGCCTCGGCCACCGGCCAAACAAAAGGCCCCGCGCACAGGCACGGGGCAATCGCACCGTCAACTGACGGGCATTACTCTCACCTGCGCGGGTGCCTTTTGGGCTTTGACGTGACCCTTTCGGGACACGACCGGCGGTCTTCGGCACCCACAAGGTTAGCCGATCCAGGCCGAGGAGACAAAACAAACTGGGACAAACCCACAGCCAGATGCGTGGAAAGTGCATTTTGGTCCAAGTTGGGGTATCCCGCTTTGGGTTTGTCCCGTTTTCGCCGTCGGGCCAGATCCTGCGACAGCGCTGCGCTTGCGCAGGATGACGAAAAGGGGGTGGGCGACGGGTTCGCGTCAGGCCAGACGCGCGGCACCGGCATCGATGCGCTCGTCGGTTTCGGTCATCGCCACCCGGATGAAGCTCGTTCCCGTTGGTCCGTAGAAGTCGCCTGGGGCGGTCAGAATACCGCGCTCGGCCAGCCAAGCGACCGACTGACGCCCGTGCTCGTCCCTGGTGGCCCACAGGTAGAGCCCACCTTGGGACGCCTCGACGCGGAAACCCACGCCCGTCAGTGCCGCCGCCATGACGCTGCGTCGCCGCTGGTAGATGGCCCTTTGCGCGTCAACGTGGCGCTGATCGCCAAGCGCAGCCGCCAGCGCCGCCTGCACCGGGGCCGACACCATCATGCCGAGGTGCTTGCGCAGGGCGACGAGCTCTTGGACGAGCACCGGGTCGCCGGCCAGGAAACCCGCCCGATAGCCGGCCAGGTTCGACCGCTTGGACGCCGAGAAGACGTCCAGCAGGCCCGTCAGGTCGCCGTCGTTGACACGTGTATCGAGGACGGAGACGGGCTCGGCGTCCCAACCGAACTCGCCGTAGCACTCGTCCGACGCCAAAATGGCGCCGGTCTCGCGGGCGAACGCCACCCAAGCGCGCATCTCGTCGACGCCAAGAACCGCCCCGTGCGGGTTGGCCGGGGAGTTGATCCAGATCAGTGCGGGCTTGCCCGTCACTTCTGCCGGAGTATCGGCCCGCAACGTCTTCGCGCCCACCATGATGGCGCCAACCTCGTAGGTCGGGTAGGCCAGCGACGGGAACACCACCAGGTCGCCTGGCCCCAGGCCAAGCAGCGTCGGCAGCCAGCCGACGACCTCTTTGGTGCCGATGGCGGTGGTGATGTGGCGGTGGTTCAGCTCTGGGGCACCCCAGCGTCGCCGCAGATAGCCGATGACGGCCTCATGCAACGCGTCGCTTCCCCAAACTGTCGGGTACCCTGGCGCGTTCGACGCGCCTTCCAGCGCCGCCCGGATGAAAGCCGGCGTATCGTCCACCGGCGTGCCCACCGACAGATCGACCATGCCGCCTGGGTGCGAGCGGGCCAACACTGTCACGTCTGCCAAGGTGTCCCAGGGGAAGTCCGGCAGTCGACGCGACAGGTAGTTGAGCATGACTATTCGACGGGTGGCCAGGCCGTGACGCGCGGCTCGTCCTGACCGATCGGGCCGAGCGCGGCTGCGCCGCCGGACGCGCCAGTTTGCTTGAAGAATTGAACCTGGACGTCGATGAACTGACGCTCTGTGTCGGGCACGTCGTCCTCGTACCAGATGGCCGCCCGCGGGCAGACCGGCTCGCAAGCGCCGCAATCGACGCATTCGTCCGGGTTGATGTAGAGCGTTCGATCACCTTCGTAGATCGCGTCCACCGGGCATTCCAGTACGCAGTCGCGGAACTTCTTGTCGATGCAACCGCTACCGATGACGTAAGTCATGTGACTCCTTCGCTTTGAGGCTACAAGATTACAACCGAATAGTCCCCGGCGTCCTCAACCGCCGCTTGGATCAGTGCGAAATCAACCGGCTGGTCGGAGGTGACGTGCAGCAGGCCGTCGCTGAGCGCCAGCTCCGTCGCGGTGACGCCGGGAACCTTTCCGACCTCCTGCTTGATGTGCATGACGCAGTGATTGCAGGTCATTCCGGTGACGGCATATGTTGTGTTCATGACGTCCATTTTTGTCGGCTTCGGTCAACTAAGCAAGCTTGGGGATGGCCCATTTGACCACCAGATGAGACACCAAAAACTTCTTTTGAACAAGTTTTCCGGCGATTGCATTCGGCCTTGTCGGCGCGCCGATGACGGTTCCAACTGGGACGTAATTCACAGACCCTCGGCGCGTCGTCCACAGGCTGGTGCGAGTTACTCACAAGGCGTAACGGTGCGACCCACAGGCTGTGGATAACCGGTGCTGATGGCCCGGGTTGGCGTCCAGCGGGGTAGCCACTAGTGTCGTGGATCAGAGATTTGTCAGTGGCGATGGGTAGAAATGAAATCGCGAAAGTGAGGTGAGAGATGATCGAGCAAATGGTCGACGAGTTTGAGGCTCAAGACCTGTCCCAGGCACGCACGCCGCCGCAGGATATGGCGGCGGAACAGTCAGTGCTGGGGGCCATGCTGGTGTCACGGGATGCCATCAGCGATGTCATCGAGATCATCGAAGCCCGCGATTTCTACCGTCCTGCCAATGGCACCATTTTCGAGACGATCCTGTCGCTGAACACCCGCGGTGAACCAGCTGACGCCATCACGGTGGCAGCCGAACTGGACAAGCGCGGCCAACTGGCCAGGGTCGGCGGGCCGGCCTATCTGACACAGTTGGTGGGGTCGGTGTTGATCGCCGCGAACGCCACCTACTACGCCCAAATCGTGCGTGACAAGGCGGTGCTGCGCCGCCTGGTCGACGCGTCGGTGCGCATCGCCCAATTGGGTTACCAGGGCCAAGGTGACGTCAACGACATCGTCGATCAAGCCCAACAAACCGTCTACGGCGTGTCGGGGGTCAACTCCGCCGACGACTACCAGCCGCTGTCAAAACTGATGGACCCCACCTTCGACGAGATCGACGCCATACGCTCCCATGGTGGCACCCTCGACGGCGTGCCCACCGGGTTCGCCGACCTCGACCGGTTGACCAACGGGTTGCACGCCGGCCAGATGATCATCGTCGCCGCCCGCCCCGGTGTCGGGAAGTCGACATTGGGCCTGGATTTCGCCCGCGCCGCCGCCATCGGCAACAACATGACCACCGCGTTCTTCAGCCTGGAAATGACGAAGACGGAACTGGTGATGCGGTTGCTGTCGGCTGAGGCATCGGTGCCGCTGCACCACATCCGTACCGGCTCGTTGACAGATGACGAGAACGACCGCCTGCAAAAGATCGCCGGCCAGATCTTCAAAGCACCCCTGTTCATCGACGACTCCCCCAACCTGACCATGATGCAGATCCGGGCGAAAGCCCGCCGCCTGCACCAGGCCAACAACTTGAAACTGGTCGTCATCGACTACATGCAGTTGATGTCGTCCGGTAAACGCGTCGAGTCGCGCCAGTTGGAGGTCTCCGAGTTCTCCCGGCAAGTCAAACTGTTGGCCAAGGAACTGGGCATACCGGTGGTCGCCTTGTCCCAGTTGAACCGCGGCCCTGAATCGCGCGGCAGCGAACGCGAAAACACCAACGGCTCGCCCAAAGGCCGTCCCCAACTGTCCGACCTTCGCGAATCCGGCTCGCTCGAACAAGACGCCGACGTGGTCATCCTGCTGTACCGCGAAGACATGTACAAAGAAAAGTCCGAACGCACAGGCGAAGCCGACTTCATCGTCGCCAAACACCGCAACGGCCCCACCGCCACCATCCCCGTCGCCTTCCAAGGCCATTACAGCCGCTTCGTCGACATGCAGAAGTAGGGGGCAGTCCAATGCAGCAGTCGGTTGGCGTCATTTTGGCCGGGGGCACCGGCTCGCGCATCGGCTCTGAGGTGCCGAAACAACTGTTGAGCCTGGGTGGCAAGCCG
>WQYR01000154.1 GCA_009781145.1 Propionibacteriaceae bacterium
CCGGTGGTGACGGCGATGATGTCGTACACCTTCAGCGACGTGATCGATATCGTCACCCAAACCACGATGAGCGTCGGCCTGATCGCCGGGATCGTCACGTTCAAGAACCGCTGCACGGCGGAAGCGCCGTCCAGTTGCGCAGCCTCGGTCAACTCTTCGGGGACGCCCTTGATGGCGGCCGACAAAATGACCATCGCAAATCCCGTCTGCGACCAGATCAGAATCATGATCAACAAAGCCACATTCAACGGGTGAGTATTCAACCAGTTGATGGGTTGCCCGCCGAACTGCATGACGATCCAGTTGGCCAGGCCGACCTGGGTGCCCTGGCGGAAGTCGTACAAGAACTTGAAGATGACGGACGCGCCCACCAGCGAGATGGCGACCGGCATGAATATCAAACTCTTCAGCACCTTTTCGCCCCTGGCCCTGTCGACCCAGACGGCGTAAAGCAGGCCGATCGCCGTCGCCGCCACAGGTGCGACAACCACCCAGATGATGGTGTTCATCAGTGCCGTCAGGCCGCCCGTGCCGCTGTTTTCCGAGAACACCCAGATGAAGTTGGTCAAACCCGCGAAAGTGGTGCTCGTCTTGTTGTCCTGGAAAGCGGCGACAATAGTTCGCAGCGCCGGGTACAGCAGCCCCACCGCCAGCAGCGCGAAACCCGGCGAGCAGAACAGGAAAATCTGGATCAGCCGCCCGCGTCCTTTGGATTGACGTTGGTCAAGCCAAAAAAGCCCGCCACCAAGGACGGCCGCCAGCAGATAACACCACGTCGCCCCACGCTCCAGGCCTAGTAAGGCCAACACCCCGACCGGCACGCCAATGGCGACGGCCAGCCGCGCTATCGAATAGCCCAGCCCAGGTCGCGGCATAATCTCGACGAACAGCACAACCAGCGCGATCAGAATGGCAAACGCCACCAGCACGATCGGTATCTGCGCCAAATGGGGCAGTGTCGTCAGCCAGGTAAAGAAGTGTTGCATCACAGCTATTGCCTCCATTCGTGGGTAGAAGACTGAGGGATGGTGTTTTGCGTGAAAGGTGTTTCCGTCGCGGGGGGCGTTCCGGGAGGCGATGCCTGCGGCATCCTACCGCCTCCCTGCACTCCGGGGGGCCCCCCAAAACCGGCGCTCCTTCGGACCGCAGCGGTTACACCCCCGAGCCCCCGACTCGTGGAAAACCTTTCACACAAAACCCGGTTGCTGGCTCGTCTCGGGCTGAGGGGTGGGGTTTTGCGTCGACGCACATCGCACAAAGTGGACGGTAGCGGTCCGAGCGAAGCGAAGGAGCGCCCGTATACGACTGCGAAGAACGCCGGGAGGCGCGAAAATGGCCGCAGGCCATGCGCCGACCAGAGTGGTGCGACGAGGTAATACCCCAGCTCTCAGCCTGTTGATTTCTTAAACCAGGGGTGGGTGCCTTTCGACACCCACCCCCAGTTTGGCGTCATATGCGATCAGGCGTTAGCCCAAGCGGCTTGGATCTGACCGAGGACGGTGTCTAGCTTGGCACCGTTCATCCAGTCGATCATGCCCTTCCACCAGGCTGTCTGGACAACCGACGGCATTGTGTCGCCGGCGCCGAAAGCGAAGTTGGCGGTCGGGTCGGCCAGCGTCTTGATGGCCTCTTGCAGCAGCGGGTCCTTCTCGTTGGCCGGGTCGACGCCCTGGTTGGCCGTCAGGAACGTTGCGTTCTCGACGGTGATCAACGAGTTGGCGTACTCGCCGCTGGCCAGGTAGGCCATGACCTTCTGGACCTCAGGACGGTCCGCGAACGCGACGGCGAAGTCGCCGCCACCCATGACGGACGGGGTGCCAGCCACTGGCGGCATCATGAAGGCCCAAACGTCCCCGTCGGAGCCGACGACCGGCGTGCCGCCGGCGGCCGTCTTGACGGAGTTGAACGAGGACTCAAGGAAGGTGGCCTGGTTGGTCATGGCGCAGGTGCCGTTGGCCAGAGGGGCCGCCACGTCACCGAACTGGGTGGTGGCGATGGACGACGTGCCACCGAAGCCGGCGTTGACGTACTTCTGGTTGGTCCAGATGTCACCAAGCGCGGTGAAGGCGTCCTTGATCTTCGGATCGGTGAAGGGCACCGTGCCCGCCACCCACTGGTTGTAGAAATCGGTGCCATCAGCCGACAGCACGTATTCGGCGATCTGGTCGGTGCCCGGCCAGCCGTCAGCCGATCCGCCGGAGCCGAAGCCGACGCACCACGGCGGGTTGCCCGTCTTCGACTGAATGGTCGCGGTCAGCGTCATCAATTCGTCCCAGCTTGTCGGGACGCTGACGCCCCACGTGGTGAACTGCGACGGCTGATACCAGATGTAGCCCTTGGCGCTGGCGTCCAGCGGGACGGCGTACTGCTGGTTCTGGTAGGTGCCAAAGGACTGCCAGCTCGCGGTGAAGTTCTGTTGCACGGCCGCCAGTGTGGTGGCGTCGAGCGGTATGGCCTTGCCTGTGGCAAACGCGGCCTGCATCAGACCGGGCTGCGGGAAGACGGCGATGTCGGGCAATGAGTTGCCCTGGATCTTCGTGGCGATGTTGGTACCGAAGTCGCGGTCACCGGTGTATTGGATCGTGATGTTGTTGGCGGCCGCCCAACCCTTCCACGAGTTTTCCCATTGGGTTTGCTCGTCACCTGTCGGCGTGCCATAAATCGTGACGACGGCCGGTGCCGTCGATGTGGTGGTGTCGGTGCCAGGCGTCGAGGTGTCGCCGCCCGGGGTGCTGGAACTGCACCCAGCCATTACCAATGCGCCAGACACCACGAGCGCTGCGATACCGAGAGCCCGGTGTTGCAGACTACGCATGTTCTTCCTCCTTCTTTTCTTGTCACCCCGCTGCGCCAATGTCGGGCGGGTCCTTTTGAAATTATCACCCCTTTGAGCATATTGCAAGCGTTTGCAACACAGGTTATCATTTTGTAACAGCGGGAAGCACCGCGTCGGTGCTGTCGCGCCACCACCGAACTAGCGGAAATGGAGCCGTAATGACTGATATCAGCCAGTTACCTGGCGCCTTTCTCTTCGACCTGGACGGCGTGCTTACCCCCACACTTGACGTCCACAAGCGTGCCTGGAAAACTTTGTTCGACGCGGTGCTGCCCCCCACCGTCCCCCCATATACTGAGGACGACTACAACCGCTTGGTTGACGGCCGTCCCCGCTATGACGGGGTTCGAAACGTCCTGGAATCCCGGGGCATTCATCTGCCCGAAGGCACACCGGATGACGGCCCGGGTAATGAGACAGTTTGCGGTTTGGGCAACCGAAAAGACGCCTTGTTCAACGAGGAGTTAGCCCAGGGAATGGTGGCCTACCCCGGCTCGCTGGCGCTGCTGGACTACCTTGGCCCCAGTTGCCAGATGGCCGTCGTGTCGAGTTCGCGCAACGCCCGAGCGGTGCTGTCGGCGGCCGGCTTGGCCGGGCGGTTCGCGGTCGTCGTGGACGGAATCGTCGCCGCCGAGCATCACCTGGCCGGCAAACCGGCCCCCGACACCTACCTTTATGCCGCCCAGCAGTTGGGCGTCACCCCCGATCAGGCCGCCGTCGTCGAGGACGCCCTGGGGGGCGTCGAAGCCGGCGTGGCCGGGGGTTTCGGCCTCGTCATCGGCGTGGACCGGGGTGCTGGACGCGACGCTTTGATGCGGCGTGGAGCCTCCCTCGTCGTCGACGACCTGGCTAGTCTTGTTGTCATCGCCAGAGAGGAGGCCCGTCGATGACAGACCCCCTTGACCGCGGGCTCCACCCGGTGGACCCGTGGCGCCTCATCGAAACGGCGCCGCCCGTCGATGCCACCCATTCCGAGACGATCTTCGCGCTGGGCAACGGATTTGTCGGTATGCGCGGGGTCCGCAGCGAGGACGCACCGGTGCCCACCTGCTTCGTCAACGGGTTCTACGAGACCTGGCCCATCAAATACCC
>WQYR01000155.1 GCA_009781145.1 Propionibacteriaceae bacterium
ACCGTGTCTGCGCCGGTGCTGATACGGAACGATGCCAAAGCGGTCTCCGCGTCGACATCCGACTCGGCGGCAACCAACCCGGCGATGTGGCGCGCGGCATGGATTATGCCCGCTTCCGTGAGTTGGGCATCGATGTCAAGATAAAGCTCGAACCGGTTGCATGTCGCCAGCACGACGGCCCCCGTCACCGGTGCGCGCTGCTTGATGATGTGGACGATGCGATCAGCGCACGTCGAAAGACGGTCAAGCGCTTCGAAGCTCAGCTCATGGTAGCTGGCAGTCAAGGAGATCACAGACACAGTGCCCACTAGTTTAACCTGTCCGGGGCATGCTCCGCCTTGCCATCCATCTGGCCGCCTTCGATAGGCCAATCGAGGGTCGCACCACTAGAGTGATTCTCATGACGACAAATCATGAGGCATTTCTGCGAGCGAAAACTGTCATCCCCGGCGGCGTGAATTCGCCGGTCCGGGCGTACGGCTCAGTGGGCGGCGACCCCCGGTTCATGACGGACGCGCACGGCGCGTATGTCCGCGACGTTGAGGGGCGCGAGTACGTCGACCTGATCTGCACATGGGGGCCGGGTCTGCTGGGGCACGCCCACCCAAAGGTGGTCGAAGCCGTCCAGGCTGCAGCCGCGCGGGGGTTGTCTTTTGGGGCGCCGACACTGGGCGAGGTTGACTTGGCCGAGGAGATCCACGCCCGGGTGCCGGCCGTCGATCAGGTACGCCTTGTTTCAACGGGTACCGAGGCGACGATGACGGCGATCCGCCTGGCGCGCGGGGTCACCGGCCGCGATTTGATCATCAAGTTTGCCGGGTGCTACCACGGGCATGTTGACTCGCTGCTGGCACAGGCCGGTTCGGGCGTGGCGACGTTCGCGCTGCCAGGGTCGGCCGGCGTCACTGCCGCAACGGCCGCGGAGACCATCGTGGTCCCATACAACGATGTGGCCGCGATCGAGGCGGTGTTCGCCGAGAAGGGTGACCGGATCGCCGCCGTCATCACCGAGCCGGCGCCCGCCAACATGGGTGTGGTACCTCCGGAGCCCGGGTTCAACAAGGCGTTACGACGCATCACGGCAGAGCACGGGGCGCTACTGATCTTTGACGAGGTGCTGACGGGGTTCCGCGTCGGCCCGGCTGGCTGGTGGGGCCTGGAGCGGGATTTGTCTGTTGCCGCTGATGAACCCGTGTGGACGCCCGACCTGTTCACCTTCGGCAAGGTCGTGGGCGGCGGCATGCCGGTGGCAGCAGTCGGTGGCCCGAAGGCCCTGATGGAGCAGTTGGCACCGCTAGGGCCCGTTTATCAGGCTGGCACGCTGTCGGGCAACCCGGTGGCCGTGGCGGCCGGGTTGACGACCATGCGGCTGGCGGACGCGTCCGTCTATGCCAAGGTTGACGCCGTTGCGGCGCACCTGTCGTCCGCAGTTGACGAGGCGCTGGACGCGGCGGGTGTCCCGCACCGTGTGCAGCGGGCCGGGTCGCTGTTCTCGGTGTTCTTCGGCGAGGCCGCGGCCCGCGAAGGGGTGCAAAACTACGCCGACGCCCAGGCCCAGGACGTGTTCCGCTACGCGCCGTTCTTCCACGCGATGTTGGACGCCGGAGTCAGCCTGCCGCCGTCCGTCTTTGAGGCCTGGTTCTGCTCGACAGCCCATGACGACGAGGCGGTCACCAAGATTCTGGCGGCGTTCCCGGCTGCCGCCAGGGCTGCCGCATCAGCGACGGCCTGACAGCACCACTACTCAGCCGGTAAGCTTAGGCATCGTCGTGCTGAAAAAGTCATCCTGCGGTGAAGACTCTCCACCGTCATCCTGCGCGCAGTCGCAGGATCTGCGACACGATTGGCCCCGTAGCTCAGGGGATAGAGCGAAGGTTTCCTAAACCTTGCGTCGGGCGTTCGAATCGCCCCGGGGCCGCCAGTGAAATGCGTGTGACTATCTTCTCGCCCATGCGGTGAGATGGGTGGCGTAGGCTAATAACTGTGCCCATGGTGTTGAGCGTTCCTGACGGACATTGGGACGGCTTGTCCCGGGTTCTCGCGGATCTTGCTGATCAGTGTCTTCAGGCGCAGGTTTCTTTTGATGCGACTGAGACGCTGAATGCTGCGACACCAGGTGCTGTATCAGGCGCGGATGCCCAGGCGGCAACAGATCTTTACCTCGACCGTCAGCGCGCGCTGGCGGAGGTGTTGCAGGCGAGGTCGGAGACAGCAAGCAAGGTTGCCCGCATGTTTGAGGAGAACGACAACAATGCGGGGGAGGCGATGGAGAGGATCGCTTGGTCGCTGCGTGGATCAGCGGCAAACCAAAATACCAAACTACCTTCAGCGTTCTCGGCGGGTGCTGGCAGCGAAGCGTGGGCAAAGGTGGCTTCGCGATTGGGCGGTGGCGGGTGACTCAGTGGTGGCAAGTCGTGTCATGGCGCTCGGTGCTATTGAATAGTGTGGCCATGTCGTGGAAGTCTGCGCGTGGCCGGCAACTTGATGTGGCTGAGTCGTTGTCCACTCAAATACGCAATTGGCCATCTGATTCGTCGGGGGAAACCGCCGAGGCGGCGTTGGCAGCAATGAAAGCACATGAGGTCGAGGCAAATCGGTTGGCAAACTATGCCGGTGGCATGCAGTTGGCATACGCAATGTTCGCTGACGGGGTAGATCAGGTCAAGGTACTAGTTGATGATGCATATGATGAAGCAGCCAAGTATTCAGCGACAATCCACGATGACGGCAGCGTGGACGTACCCATTGCGGAGTCCCGATACCCAGCACTGGCACAGCGCATTGCCCAAGCATACGCGGCGTTGATATCGGCCAAGGTTCAGGCGGCCTTGGACGAGGCTGACAAGGTAGAGCGGGACTTCAAGCAGGCAATCCATAACGTGGACTTTGGTGATGGCGTCACTGATGACGCTGGTCTGCCGACCGATCGTGCCGAATCCGCCCTTGGCCCCAGCGTGGCCGATGATGACCCGCTGTCACCGGGAGAGAACCAGCAGCGGAGTATTGGTGACTGCTGGCTTATCTCGTACATCAACGCGAAAATGGAAACTGTTGATGGCCGTCAACAACTGCGAGACGGGGTAAGGCCTGGGCAAACGGTGGTTTCATTGTCACGATCTACCAGAATGGCAAGCCGGTGCCGGTGTTAGTCACCAACGCGGTGGCAGGCGGGGTAGTCATCAACGCGGGGGCTTCATCGGGGCCTGGCATAGCTTCACTGTATGAGGCTGCGGTTCAACAGCAATATGGCTATGACTACTTGCATGGCGATAACTCTGTTACTCATGCGGCCGAAATCGTCTCCAACGAGTCGACCACGTGGTACACGAGCAACCTGGCGGCGCGGGCTGTGGAATCGAACGGGTCAATGGATGGCACAATGTCAGTGGCTCTCACGCCTAAGTCGTACACGGGCGGAAGCGACCACATAGCAGTTAGCGCTACCTCCAGTCCTTCCTCGTTCATTGCTCCGAGAGAGGTGTCCATTTACCACGACCACTTCTACGAGGTGGTCGACATAAAGAACGGTATGATCGGGCTGCGGAACCCGTGGGGTATTAACAACACAGCTGATTGGGAGGCGCAGGATGCCTCAGGTGTGTTCTACATCAGCCAAACAGATTTCGATAGGGCGTTCAGTTCACTGACCGTGGCAAAACAGTAGGCGAATACCAGCGAGAACAAGTCAGGTGTTCGAGAGAGGAGCAACGTGATAGACAATGAATGGACAAATGGGCCGATTGGGTCGAACAGCCATCGCATGTGTCGGAGCCTTGTTTTTTGGTCTAGGTGGGTGCGCGGTGTCCGCTGAACCTGTTATCGAAGCCACTGCGTCGTTGCCACC
>WQYR01000156.1 GCA_009781145.1 Propionibacteriaceae bacterium
CACCGACCCGGCAGTCCGTGCCCGCTGGGAGGCGGAGCTGGCCGCAGTCGGGCCCGAGAAACTGCACGACGAGTTGGCCCGGCGAGACCCGGCTGCCGCTGCGGCGATTCTGCCCGGCAACGGTCGGCGCATCGTCCGGGCCTTGGAGGTCATCGAGCTGACCGGCGGCTACACGGCGACGCTACCCGAGCCCACCTACGCGCTTCCGGATGTCGTCCAAATCGGCCTGAGCATCGATCGGGCAGTCTTGGACGAGCGCATAGACGCCCGCGTCGACGCGATGTGGGCGGCCGGCTTCGTCGACGAGGTGAAATCGCTGGAAGCCGAGGGCTTGCGCGAAGGCCTAACAGCCGCCCGAGCCCTGGGCTATCGCCAGGTGCTCAGCTACCTGGACGGTCAACTCAGCGAGGACGGCGCCAAAGCCGCCACCAAGCAAGCCACAAGACGTTTCGCCAGAAAGCAAGACGGCTGGTTCGGTCGCGACACCCGTATCGAATGGCACCCGTGGGACGCCAGCGGTGGCCAGGTACCCGTCATCCTGCGCGAAGTCGCAGGATCTGGCTAGGTACTTTGGCTTGGCTCGATTGGCCCGGGGCGGTTGACGGGGAAGTGGAACGGTTTGGCTTATCCAAATAATGTGTACACTTAAAGCATGAGCTATGTTGCAATATCAGAGTTGGAGAACCCTGTTGGCTTGCGGGCTTTGCGGGCCAATTTGTCGTCTTACATCGAGACAGTAAAGCAGGGACGCACCTTCACGTTGACGGAGCATGGACGGGCCGTGGCACGTCTGGTGCCTGTGTCTGGCGCGTCCGCTTATGAGAGGCTAGTGATGGACGGCCTGATCGAGGCGTCCAGGCGGCAACCCGTACCACTGGAACCGCCGATCGTGACGCAAGGCACCGTCAGCGACCTGGTTGCAGGCCAGCGCCGATGATTGGCTGCTTCGACACATCTGCGCTGGTGCCTTTGGTGATCGCGGAGCCGGGCAGCATACGATGCAGTGAGTTATGGAACGCCTGCGACCAGCGTTTGGCGTCAATGCTGGTGATCGCCGAAGGTCACGCGGCTCTGGCGCAAGCGTCGCGTCTCGGGCGGTTGACGCCAGACGAGCACGAGAACGCCGCAGCGCTGTTGGACCTTCGCATCGGCGAGCTTGACCTAGTATTGCCCGCTAGGCAGATCGTCGACAGCGCGGCGAAACTGGCGCTGCAATTCGGCCTGCGGGGATACGACGCCGTCCATGCTGCCACCGCCTTGAGTCTGTCAGAAGACGACGTCGTGGCCATCACCGCCGACACCGATCTACTGAAGGCGCTGAAGGCGTTAGGAATCAGCACAGCGGATCCAAACAACCGGCCGTCTGCGACCGCCAGCCAGAACAGGCCGGCCAGGCGGTAGGTCACCAAGCAAGCGACTCGCCGTTTCGCCAGAAAGCAGGACGGCTGGTTCCGCCGTGACAAGCGCATCCAATGGCAACCCTGGGACGCGGTGGACCTAGTTGGCCTGGTCCGGTCCTAGCTTGGTTCGACTGGCCCGGGACGTCCGACATACGTCAAATAGCCCGCCCGCTGGGGGCTTACCATGCCGTTCTGGGCCAGCACTGGTGCACCCACCGCGGCCATGTCATCGGCCTGCCGGGCCAGCCCGTTGGCCACATCCGTTTCGATGGCCGTTTGGGCGGCCATCAGGTCGTCTGCGCCGACGCCGCGTCCAATAGCCTGCAATACCTTGACGGCCCGCCGGAACAGCGAATCGTCGCGCCAAACATCACTCATGACGCAGCACTTTACCTGTGATAGGGGTCAGGGCAGCCGCGGAAGCCAGATGCGCATGGTGGACGGACCGCGGTTGCCCCAATTGTGATAGGGCACCAACGGCACCTGGTGCGCCGGGCCGTAACCCACTGCGGCGTCACTTCGCCACGGTGCGTTTGTGGCGTCATCGACTTGTGCCAGGTTCACCCAGATGCGGCCGTCCCGCGCAACAGGTGGGGTCGCCACGTCAACCGCCACACCGGCCAAGTCAACCTTGGCGTCGACCGATTCCAACGCCTGGACGACCGGCCCACATTCGACGGCCACCTGGCCGCGTACAGCATCAACGCGGGGGTCGGGATACGTCCACCGGGGCGCCACCGTGAAATCCAGTTGGACGGTGTCGCCGGGGGTGAAGGACTCGGTGAGTGTGGCATAGCCGGCAGAGACTTCACTTGTTGTGTCGCGGTAGCTCAGTGTGGCGTCACTGGCCCAGGCAGGAACACGAAGGCCCAGCGTCCACGGCTCGCTTGGCGCCTCGTCAATTCTCACCGTGATGTGGCCGTCGAGCGGGTAGGTTGTAGTGATCGACAGCCGAACCCGCCCGGCATTCAGGTCGGCTGCCACAGTGCTGGGGGCCCACTGGTGAAGCTGGATAGCATCGCCGGTTTGACTTGCCAGGTAGGCCCCCAAAGACGCCAGCGTGCGGGTCACATTGGTGGGGCAGCAGGACACGTCGAACCACGGCGCCCTCAACGAAGAATCACTGCGATGGCAGACCTCGTCTGTGGGCATTTCCATGCCGGCCTCCCGAACCTGAAGCGGATTCGCATAGAAAAAGCCATGGCCGTCCGTGCTCGGCGATGTGGCCAGGACGTTGTAGAGCGTCCTCTCAACGGCATCCGCATACCGTGCGTCGCCGGTGGCGAGCAGCAGCCGTTGATTCGCCATGATCGAGGCGATGCCGGCGCAGGTTTCGCAGTACGCCCGATCGGGGCTCAACTCCCAATCGGCACCGATCGCTTCACCGGTGTGACGTGAACCCATTCCACCGGTCAGGTAGGTTCTTCGCGCGAGCGTGGTGTTCATTTGTGTCACAGCGCAGGCCAGTAGGTCGTCGTCGCCTGTCTCCAAAGCCACATCGACGACGCCGGACTCCAGGTAGAGCGCCCGCACCGCATGCCCGCCCAATACCGTCATGTCACGCACTGGCACGGCATCCTGGTAATAAGACGGGTCCACATCATCGGCACCCAAAAGACCGTGTCCACGGCGATCGATGAACCGTTTTGCCTGCGCCAAGTACTTGGTGTCGCCCGTCAAGCGGGACAGTTCTGCCAGGGCCATCTCGACCACGGGGTGCCCGCAGTAGCCTGGGTTGCCGCCTTCGCCGAACTCGGCACAAATGTGATCGGCGGCCCGGATTGCTATCTGCGCAAGGGGCGACCCAACTCCGGCTGTCCTTCCACGAGCGACACCCGCCTGGATCAGATGGCCCATGCAGTAGATCTCATGGCCCCAAGCCAGATCTGAGTACCTGGGTCGTTGACCGGGTCGGCCAAACATGGTCGAGATGTAGCCATCTGGCGACTGGGCTGCGCCAACTCGCGCAGTGATGGCTTCCAGTCGCTGCTCCAGCGCATCGTCGTGAGTTCGGGCGACCTGCCAGCTCATCGCCTCGAGCATCTTGAAAATCTCGGAATCGGAGAATTCGCGACCCGTCCTGTCCGCTGGGAGGCGACCTTCGACTGCGGCATCAAAGTTTGCGAGCCACCCGGTCTTTTCAATCCAGTAGTCACAGTGCTCGATCATGGTTTCGTTCAGCGACTGCATGTCGGCCCAGAAGCCGTCCCGTATGGCGGCTCCATCGATTCCGATGGGGCGCCAGTGGCTGTGTTCTGGCACGAATGGGGCCAATGGTTGATCTGTCATGGCAGGGCTCCTTTGGTTTGGTTGACGACTCACTTGACGGCGCCGACCGTCAGCCCGTCACGCAGCAGTCGATAGGTGGCAAGGAAGACGATCAAGATGGGGATGGATGTCAGCACGGCCAGTGCCATCAAGCCAGCCC
>WQYR01000157.1 GCA_009781145.1 Propionibacteriaceae bacterium
ACTCACACCGTCGCCCTACCCGATGGGACGACTCACACCGTCATCCTGCGCGAAGTCGCAGGATCAGGCCGACACCACGCCGGCCTCGTAGGCCGTGATCACGAGGGCGACACGGTCGCGGCAATCCAGTTTGGCCAGCAGATGGCCAACATGGGTCTTGACTGTTCCCTGGGCCATGTAGAGGCGCTCGCAGATCTCGGCGTTCGTGGCGCCGCGGGCGATCTCAAGCAGCACCTCGCGCTCACGCTCCGTCAGCGTGTCCAACCGGCCATTTGGTTGAGCCCCCAAGTCAGGTAGTCGCTTGGCTACGAGATCAAGCAGGCGTCGCGTCACCCGCGGTGAGATGGTGGCGTCCCCCCAGGAGATCACGCGGATCGACGACAACAGCAGGTCGGGCCGGGCGTCCTTGATCAAGAAGCCGCTGGCGCCGGCCTTGATCGCCGCAAAGGCGTACTCGTCGCGATCGAAACCCGTCAGGATCAGGACTCGTGTGGGCATGCCCGATTCGACGATTCGCCGGGTGGCCTCCAATCCGTCCATCACCGGCATATAGACGTCCATCACCACGACGTCGGCACGTACTCTCGCCAACATCGACAATGCTTCGGCACCGTTGGCAGCCTCACCGACCACCGTCATATCACCGCTGGAGCCAATTAAGGCTCTCAGTCCATCTCGAACCATCTCAAGATCATCAACAATCGCGACACGTATCATCTCGGTCACTCCTTCACATGGCTGGGGCTAGCCACGTGGTTGGGGCGTTTTTTCTCCTATGCCCCCCAGACTACCGAACGAATCAAGCGCTTTACAGGGTTATTTGTGGCCCTCGGGGATGAGATGTTATCAACCGAAAGGATGATAGTGCCAGAATGGTCTATGGGTGTTTTTCCCGGAAATGAGTAGGGTTGAGTGAATGACGACGATCATCAGTGACACGAGGTTGACAGGTGAGCGCGCCGCTTTCGGCGCCAAAGATGTGGCGATCTCGAACGTCATTTTCGCCGAGGGCGAATCACCGCTGAAGCACAGCAGTGATGTCGATATCCGTCATACGGTGTTCGAATGGAAATACCCCCTCTGGTATGCCAAGCATGTCACTGTCGCAGACTCGTCATTTCTCGACACGGCCAGAAGCGGCCTTTGGTACATGGAGGACGTAACCATGCGGCACGTGCTTGTGGCCGCCCCGAAGGCTCTGCGTCGCAGCCGCCACATCGTCATGGAAAACGTCTGCATCGCCGACGCCGCAGAAACCATGTGGTCGTGCGACGACATCTCGATGAAGGACGTCTCGGTTCACGGCGACTATTTCGGAATGAACAGTTCGAACATTGTGGCTGACGGGTTGAACATTTCGGGCAATTATGCGTTCGATGGCGGCCACCACATCGAAATCACCAATTCAACCCTGCTGAGCAAGGACGCATTTTGGAATTGCGAGAATGTGGTGGTTCGCGATTCGACAATCATCGGCGAATATCTCGGGTGGAATTCGCGCAACGTCACATTCATCAATTGCACAATCGAATCACTGCAGGGCCTTTGCTATATCGAAGGATTGGTAATGCGCGGCTGCCGCCTGATCAACACGACGCTGGCTTTCGAGTATTCCACGGTCGATGTGGAAGTCGACTGCACTATTGACTCGGTCATCAACCCGTCCGGTGGCGTTATCAAGGCCTGCGGAATCGGCGAGTTGATCATCGACGCCGACCGAGTGGATGCGAATGCCACCACGATAATCACAGAAAGCTAAATTGGATGAGCTTTGATTTCGATACCGTCGTCAATCGCGACGGGCTGAATACGGCGAAATGGGACGTCAAACCGGGCGAACTGCCCATGTGGGTGGCCGACATGGATTTTGTTGTTGCACCGTGCATCGTCGAAGCGGTGCAAGCCCGGGCGGCACAGCCTTGTTATGGATACAACGAAACCAGTGACGCATGGCGTCAGGCTGTTGCGGAATGGTGGCACACCCGTCATGGCTGGAAAATCGCCGCGGACGAAATCCAGTTTTGCATCGGCGTGGTGCCGGCAATCAGTAGCCTGGTACGAAGCCTGTCCGATGAAGGCGGCAAGGTGCTCATTCAGGCCCCCGTCTATAACCATTTCTATTCGTCCATCCGGAATTCAGGGCGTGAGGTTCTAAGCTCGGATCTGGCTTACGACGGCTGCCGATATCAAATCGACTGGGACGATTTGGAACAGAAGATGTCCGATCCGCGCGTCGGGTTGTTCGTGCTTTGCAATCCACACAATCCGACAGGCCAGGTTTGGTCGGCAGCCGACTTGGCCCGCATCGGGCGATTGGCTGTTGACAATGGCGTCATTGTCGTCTCGGATGAAATCCACTGCGATATCACCGACCCTGACGTCAATTACACGCCTTTCGCCGTGGCCGCGCCGCACTGCCCCGCCGTCATTTGCATCTCCCCCACTAAGACGTTCAGTATCCCCGGGCTGGCAACGTCGGCCGTGGTCGTCCCCGATCAGCACCTGCGGCAACTGGTAACTGACAGCCTGAACCGGGACGAGATCGGCGAGCCCAACTCCTTCGCCCAGGCGGCAGCCA
This sequence comes from Propionibacteriaceae bacterium, assembly GCA_009781145.1. GTDB lineage: Bacteria > Actinomycetota > Actinomycetes > Propionibacteriales > Propionibacteriaceae > WRGV01. The sequence continues at coordinate 2,579 of WQYR01000157.1, forward strand.
TTGCCGCATTCACGCAAGGCGGCCCGTGGACTGACGAAATGCGGGCCTACGTCAAAGCCAACAAGGACGCGGCAACGAATGCCATGCGCGCTCTTGGCTTGCACGTCGTCCCCGGCCAGGCAACCTACCTGATGTGGGTCGACTGCGAATCGCTGGTTGGAGCGAGCGGCGACACCACCGCGTTTTGCCAATTCTTGCGCAATCAGACGGGCTTGTTCGTCTCAAACGGCGCCCAATACGGGGGCCCAAGATTCTTCCGCATCAACGTTGGCTGCCCGCGCTCGCTGGTGGACGACGGCATGGCCCGTCTAGCCAAAGGCATCGCGGCCTGGCGCAATGCCCCCTGCCTGGCCGCACCCGAGGCACCGCACTCGTCCTAAACCCACAAGGCTTTGATAGACTATGACGGCCAGCGACGGACGCTGGTCGAAAGGGAGTTCAAATGGCCACGTCCAAATCCACAAAGAAGGTCGTCCAATCGACGGCCGCCCCGGTCCACGAAACCACCTGGCAGCCAAAGCCAGAAGATCGGGCCAAAGCCAACCGCCTGCGTTTGTTTGCAGCCATCTCATGGGTCGTTGCGGTCGCGGTTGAATGCGTCGCGATATTCGCGCTCATCCTAAAGCCGGCTGTGCAAGAGGATCCAAACGACCCAGCGATGAGTCACCCCTTCTTCGGCATGCTGTTGTCGCAGAACGCTTACTTCGGGTTGCTTATCGCCCTGATCGTCGTGGCCGGCATCTTTGCCGTCATCGGCTCGCTGCTGTGGAAGCAGGCCAACCGCCTGGATCCAGCATCTGAGAAGGACACGGTTCGCTTCTTCATTCAGAATCAATTGGGTGCCATCATCACATTGATCGCCTTCATTCCGCTGGTCATCTTGGTGGCCATGGACAAGAACATGAAGGGCGCCCAGAAGGGCATCGCCACGGGCATCGCGGCCGTCGTGCTGATAGTCGCCGCCGCGTTTGGCGTGTCGACCAACTCGCCGTCAATCGAGCAGTACGACAAGGACACCGCCATCGTCATGGCGATCAACGGCCAAGACCAGGTCTTCTGGGTCAAGGGTGGGGGTGTCTTCCACCTTTGCCAGGAAAGCTCTTACCTGAACATCCAGTCCAAGGACAACACGATCTACTCAGGCACTGTTGACCAGGCTCATGCCGCCGGCAAGACCCGTCTTGCCAACGTCAAGGAGTGCGGCTACGACCCGGCCAACCCGCCCGCTGTCGGCGC
>WQYR01000158.1 GCA_009781145.1 Propionibacteriaceae bacterium
AACGCCGCCACGTCCTGCGCCAATTGCGGATGGGCACGGCCCGAGAACAGCATCATGTGCTTGTTCGGTGTGCTGATCGATCCGGTCACTGTTCCTCCATCCCGCGCCTGGCGGCATCCTCATCGACGACAAAGCTACCGGGCTCGGTGTCCGGCTCGTCCAACTGCCGTACGGCGACGGGCTGCACCGTCGCCCCCGGCGATATGACCGCCCCCGCGGCCACTTCGGCCGGCGGAATGATCAAGGCACCAGCCCCGATCACAGCCCCCTCACCGATGTGAATTTGCGCCTTGTTCGTCGAATCCCAGTTAGCGAAAATGACGCCGGCCCCGACATCCACTCCGTCACCCAAGGTGGCGTCGCCGCAATACACCAAGTGGCCAAGCCGCGAACCCACGCCTAGGGTCACGTTCTTCGTCTCGACGAATGGCCCGACGATGCCGCCCCGACCGATCTGTGAGCCTGGCCGCAGGCGGGCGTATGGTCCAACCCGCGATCCGGCGCCCACCACCGACAAGTCGACGGTGCTGCGGGTGATGACGGCCTGCTCGCCGACTTCGGAATCCTTGACGGTGGTCTCCGGGCCAATCGACGCACCCCAGGCAACCGAGGTCGCCCCCGCCAGCATGGTGCCCGGAAGCAGCGTCACGTCAGAGTTTAGGTCGACATCCGCCTCGATCCAGGTGGTTGCCGGGTCCACCACTGTCACCCCCGCGCTCATCCAACGCTCAACAACCCGCCGGTTGTACTCGGCGCTGACGGCCGCCAACTGAACCCTGTCGTCGACGCCTCGCACCACCCATTCGTCCTGCGCAGCGTGAATGCCAATTTGGCCGCCCGCCAAACGAACCGAGGAAACGACGTCCCCAAGCGAACTGCGGTTGCTGGTCGCGTTCAGGGCGTCCTGAAGGTGCACGTAGTCGAAGACGTAGGCACCGTCGTCGCCGTCGTCAGGCATGCCCAGCACCGTCACGGCGTCGCGATCATTGCGGTGGGTGCTGATCATGGCGCGCAGCGTGGCCCCGTCAAGCATGGGCAGGTCCGCGCACACCACAACCACCATTGTGTCGTCGGTCGGATCCTCCACGGCCGCCAGACCGACGCGCACCGCATCGCCGGTGCCCCGTGGATCGTCTTGCACCGCGATGACGGCGCCCGGCGCGATTTCGGCCAGATGTGCCCGCACTTGATCCCGCTGGTAGCCCACGACGACGATCAACTCGGCCGGGCCGATGGCCTCGACGGCGTCCAGAGCGTGCCGCAACAGAGTGTGCCCACCGACTGTGTGCAGAACCTTTGCGCGGGAAGAGTTCATGCGCTGGCCGACACCAGCCGCCAGTAGGACAACAACCGGTTGAGTACTGCTCATCTCGCTCCCATTTTTAGCCCTTCGTCCGAACGCTCCCCGGGCAGGAATCGAACCTGCATCGCTAATCCTGATTCAAAGTCAGGCGGGCCCTACCAGTAGACCAACCGGGGATCGAACCACTCCAGTCTAGTGGACGGCGTGAAGCGCTACCCAACACCAGAGGATTCGTTTCGTATGCGACCGAGCCGGGTGACGGCCAAAACCAGCGCCAACAGGGCCACGAAAGCGTTGACGGTGTAGATCCACCCGAAGGTAATCGCCAACCCGCGAGCCACGGGCAATGCCGCCATGATCGCACCGCCGATACCTGCCACGAAAGCGCTGCCGACGCCGTCGGCCACCTGCAGGCTGGACGTGTTGCGCCCTATGGATTCAGGTGGTGACAAGGTCATAAGCGCCAGGGAAGTTGAGGCAACACCCAACCCCATGCCGAACCCGCCGAGCACCAAGGCCGCTATAGCCACACTCACGGGTACCGCTGCCCATCCGGCGAACACGGCCATGATCGTGATGGCGGCGGTGGTGACGGCGGCGCCGATGACGATTATTCGGTCGCGGCGAACCTTGACCCATGACCGTGACTGCAGCAGCGTGCCCAGTGTCCAGCCGAGCGCACCGAAGGCCAAGGCCCACCCAGCCCGCTCTTTTCCGACGCCTCGGTCTTGGGTCAGCATCAGGGTCAGGAAGGAGGAGGAGGCGAAGAACGCACCGGCCAGCGCGAGGCGCACCCACATCAGTGACGCCATTCCTGCCCGGAACCGCCAGAACCCGGCCGGCATGAGACGCGGCATGGCCGTCCCGACAGCCGCCACGCCGACAATCGCCAGTGTGATGAAGCGCCAGTCGAGTATGTGGCCGATCTCACCGCCCAACGTCTGCGCGACCGCTTGGATGATCGCCAACCCACCGATACCCGCGATAGCGGCCCAGACCGGCGCGTCGTCTTTCGACGGTGCCCGGGTGGCGCGTTCTCGATAGAGCCGGTAAACCGGCCTGAAACCTACCACCGCCGCAATCGCCATCAGCGGGATGATCAGCCAAAAGACGAACCGCCAGCCCATGTGGACGGCGAGGAAGACGGCCACGCCCGGCCCGATGAAAGCCGGCAGCAGAAAGCAGAAGGAAAAAATCGTCATCATGTTGGCGCGCTGCTTGCCTGGGTAGACCTCGGCGACGACCACCATCAGCGCGATGTTCAAAGCTCCCCCGCCCAGGCCCTGGACGGCCCGTGCCGCCAGGAAGGTCAGCATGTGGCTGGCCGAGCCGGCCAGCGTCAAACCGACCATGAATAAGATGACCCCGACCGCCAGCGGTTTGAAAGCGCCAAACCTGTCGACAAGACGCCCGACCACAATGATCGAGAACACTTGACCCAAAGCGAACATGGTGAACGCCCAGGCGTACCGGCTCATGCCGTCGAGCGCTGGGACGATCAGGATTGCCGTCGAATTGATCGCGTACATCTCGAAGGCCACTGCCAGAACCCCAATGCACAGCGCTAGCATCAGCCCGCCGCGCTCCCACGGCAGCAGGGACGACACCATCAAATGACTTTTTTCAGACTGGTCAGCGTCTGAGGTCTGGGGCATCGGTGGGCTGCTCACCCCGCCAGTCTTGCACGGACATGGGCCGATTCCAAGGCGCCCCCCTGAGTTTCTCCTAAGGTTTGATGACGACGACCTGCCCAAGGCCAACCCACCTGGCCAACCGGGGGGCGTCCTCCCACGCCACTTCGACGTCGAAACGGTGACGGGCGGCATCCGGCAGCAACTCGGGGACACTGGCCATGATGCCTGGCACGCCATCGCCGTCGGGCCCCATCAGAATCACAGCGTCACCGGCCTGAAGGGACGTCACGGGCGCCCGCCCCACGTCTACCACCACCCCGATGCGCGCCAGGTCGCTTGCAGACGGCAGGACCCCGACATTCGTGGGCGTCAACATCGCGCCATCGGGGATGTCAGCCAGCACCACCTCGCCAGCAATGGGCTGATCAGCCGGCCATGTGGCGACATTGTTTCCGACCACAACGCGGACCTGACGAATGTCGTCCTCGCCGATCACATGGCCGGCGGTCAGGGGACGGGCAGCCGCCCACACATCCCGTCCGTCATTGACCGCGCGCCAGGCTAGGTAAACCCCGGCCACGCCGACGCCAACACAGATCAAACCAACCAGCACCAGTTGCAAAGAACGTCTCATCCGGCGAGCTTACCGACAAATGACCCCCAGTCTGAGGGGTTATGCACAGGCAATTGAGGCGAAGGCAGACGAGCTTGCTCGTATGCTGAGCCGATTGCAGCCTGTAAGAGGGAGCTTCGCGACCGAGTACAGGCAATTGAGGCGAAGGCAGACGAGCTTGCTCGTATGCTGAGCCGATTGCAGCCTGTAAGAGGGACCTTCGCGACCGAGTACAGGCAATTGA
>WQYR01000159.1 GCA_009781145.1 Propionibacteriaceae bacterium
TCCTTACATGAGGTATGATACCTACATGAGCTTGATGTATGCCACAGTCAGCACGAAGGGTCAGGTGACGATCCCGGCGTTGATCCGTCAAAAGTTCGGCATAGTCGAGGGTCGGCGCGTTGGGTTCCGTGTCGAGGGCGATGCTGTAAGTCTGGAGATCCCGTCCGATATCGAGAGTGTGCGCACCCAACTGCAAGGGGCGATGCGTAGCAATGGCACCTTGGGCGTGCCGTATTCCAGCGGTGATGGCTGGGCGGCACATGTGGCGGGTGACAATGCGTAGCCTTGACGCGAATGGCTTGCTGCGCTGGCTCATTGGCGACGTTACCGCTCAGGCGGTGGCCGTCCAACGACTGATGGATGGCCCCGATCAACTGACGGTGACCGACGCCTGCCTGTTGGAGGTGGTATTCGTCATGCAGGGCCCGTACAAACTCGACCGCACCCAGGTGGCGTTGGCACTGAACGCGGTGCTCGGCGAATCAGCCTTTCGAGTTGATGTGATGCTGTGGCAGGGCGTGATCGCCGATTATCTGAAGTACCCCAAGCTATCGGTGATGGACGTCTATCAGGCACACAAAGCGCAGGCCGACTCGGCGGCGCCGCTGTACACCTTCGACCGAAAACTGGCCAACCAGCAAGTAGGCGCAATGGTGATCGAGGGCTGAACCCAATGAGGATTCCAGCCAGTTGAATCAGGCCACTCAGGCGCCTTCTTTCGTCATTCCGATCTATGACACAGGCAGCGGGCCAATACAGGTGTCTCTGCTCTACACCTCGGGTGCTGCTGACTCCAACCCGACGGTCGTCAACCCGATATTCGTCAGTGGTTCGTCAGATGTGTCAAAACAGTTGACTGTCACACCGACCGCTCAGGATGAGGCCGGGCGCGCGTCGGCTTTGGCGGAGACCATCTACAATCAACTTGTCCAAATTGAGGGGAAGTGACCTGAAACAGTTCACCCCGGAGGGTCCGGCCTGATCAGGTAGGCCCCGGTTTCCAAAACTCCACCCAAACGCCGCTTCGGGAACCGGCCGGAACGTTTGGGTGCGGTCCTACCGCAAAAAGGGGGTCGTCCTGCTACATGACGCCACTATTTCGTCCTGGGTGGCCGCCTACCGCACGTTCGGGTGCGGTTTTGTAATGCCCACACGCCCAGCCTCGGGCTAATCATGCCACGACGAGACGCAGCCTTTCGTCCCCCCAGCCAAACTGGCACTTTGAGGGGACCAAAAGCCCAATCTCGACGCAAGTGGACGGGCGCCAGGGCAGAAAACGACAGTCTCGCGACGCCGTGCTAGCATAGTGACAGCATCGCGACAGAGGAGGTCAGCATGCCGACACTGACGGTCAGGCAACTCGATGAGGGGACATATGCCGGTTTGAAACGGCGGGCGGAGGTGTCCGGGCGCTCGATGGAGGCCGAAGCCAGGGCCATTTTGGATACCGTTGCGGGGGGCGAATCCTGGTGGACGCAATGGATCAAGGCGATCGACCCGAGCGAGGGCGACATCCCAATCCCGCCGCGCACAATGCCAGGCCAGCCCCGCGATCTATCGTGGCTCGAATGATCGTCCTCGACACAAACGTGGTCACCGAACCCATGCGGGCCGCGCCCTCGTCAGTGGTGCTTGCATGGGGCGCAAAGCAGACCGACACGCTGGCGCTCACCAGCGTCACAGTCGGCGAACTGCTGATAGGCGTAGCTCTGCTGCCCGACGAGCCGAGGCGCAAAAACCTTCAGGCTGCGGTCGATCAGACAATACTCAAGTACGCGGCTTGCCTGCCTTACACGCGGGAAGCTGCGCTAATCCACGCGGAATTGCGAGCTCTGGCACGATTCATGGAACGACCACTGAAGACCGAGGACGGCATGATAGCCGCCATCTGCGCATCCTGGGGCGCGACACTGGCCACCCGCAACGTCCAAGACTTCGACTTCATTCCCATCCCCGTCATCAACCCCTGGGAGTCATTGTGACAAGTGAACCCAACATTGGCATCGTCGCCCAAACACCCGAGTCCACTGTGGTTGCCGAATGGACGCCGCTCAACTGGGGCGACGACGCCTACCAGAGCGAGGCCGACCTTGAGGCCGAACTGATCGCAACACTTCAAACCCAGGCCTACGAGCGGCTTCAGGTGATCACTGAGGACGACCTGATCACCAACCTGCGTGCCCAGTTGGAAAAGCTCAACGCGATGCAGTTCACCAATGACGAGTGGCAGCGCTTCTTCAGCACCGTCATAGCGTCACAAACCGAGGGAATCGTCGAGAAGACCCGCAAGATCCAGCAAGACCACGTACAGGTGTTGAAGCGTGACGACGGCACCACGAAGAACATCCGCCTTATCGACAAAGACAACATTCACAACAACGCACTGCAGGTCGTCAACCAGGTCGAGACGGGCGCCGGCATTCACGACAACCGCTACGACGTGACGATTCTGGTCAACGGACTGCCGCTGGTTCACATCGAATTGAAGCGGCGCGGCGTGGCGATTCGCGAGGCATTCAACCAGATCAACCGGTACCAGCGCGAGAGCTTCTGGGCCGGCGCGGCGCTGTTCGAGTGGGTCCAGATTTTCGTCATCTCAAACGGCACACACACCCGCTATTACGCCAACACGACGCGACTCAAGCACGTCACGCCGACCAGCCGGGGACGCCGCGTAGGCGAGACGTTCGAGTTCACCATGGCGTGGGCAGACGCCCGCAACACGCCGATTCATGACTTGCCCGATTTCACCCGCACGTTCTTCGCCAAACACACGCTGCTCGCCATTTTGACCCGCTACTGCGTCTTCAACTCCGACGATGAACTGATGGTCATGCGGCCCTACCAGATCGTCGCCACGGAGGCCATCCTCAAGCGGATTGAAATCGCCACCAACTATCGCCAAATGGGCACCATCGACGCCGGCGGCTACATTTGGCACACCACAGGGTCAGGCAAGACGCTGACCAGCTTCAAAACAGCCCAATTGGCCACCGGGCTCGGCTACCTCGACAAGGTGTTGTTCGTGGTCGACCGTCAGGATCTCGACTTCAAGACGATGAAGGACTTCAACAAGTTCCAGAAAGACGCCGTCTCAACCACCGGCTCCACCAGGCAATTGGCCGAACGCCTAGATGACCCCTCCGCCCGTATCGTCGTCACGACGATTCAGAAGCTGGCCAACTTCATCAAACAGAGGCCCAGCCACCCGATCTATTCGGCGCATGTGGCGATCGTCTTCGACGAATGCCACCGCTCGCAGTTCGGTGACATGCACACGGCGGTGACAAAGGCGTTCAAGAACTACCACCTGTTCGGTTTCACAGGCACACCGATTTTCGCCCGCAACGCCGTCACCGGCAAGAACCCGCAACTGCGCACCACGGAGCAGGTGTTTGGGCGTCAACTGCACACCTACACCATCGTCGACGCGATACGCGACAAGACAGTACTGCCCTTCAAGATCGACTATGTGCGCACCGCCCGCGAGGCCGACTGGGTGCGCGACGACAAGGTTTCCGACATCGACCGGGAGCGCGCCCTGCTGGCCCCCGAGCGCGTCGCCGGCGTTGTTGACTACGTCCTCGACCACTACAAGTCGAAGACAAAAGGCGTGTTCAACTCGATTCTGGCTGTTGCCTCAATCCAGGCCGCCAAGGCCTACTACGCCGAGTTCGCAAAGCGGAACCACGGGTTGAAAGTCGCCCTGATCTACAGCTTTGCCGTCAACGAGGACGACCCCGACGGGGTGCTGCCCGAAGA
>WQYR01000160.1 GCA_009781145.1 Propionibacteriaceae bacterium
CAGCGGGTGCTGCTTGTTGCCCGACAGTGACGTCTCGTAGGGGCCGGCCTGGCCGTCTTCGTCACGGCCGCCCGAGTTCCACGTCGACGGGACGACGGCCTGGTAGCGGTCGATCTTGCCGTTTTTGATGGTGACCCAGTGGCTAAGCATGCCGCGGGCGACCTCGATGAGGCCGAAGCCGGAGCATTCGTTATCCCACGAGGACGGTTCCCACTTCGTGGCGTCGAAGACGGAGATGTCGCCCGCCTTCAACGCGGCGATGAAGGCCGGCATCGTCTCGTTGGCCATGATCTCAGCCTCCATGAGGCATTCGACTGCACGTGCCAGAGTACGTCCACCCGTCGAGTTGAGCTGCTTGAGCGTGATGCCAAATGTCTTGGCGGCGCCGTCAACCAGTTCCTTGGTGCGGGGGTGGCCCTGGGCGTAAGCCAGCAGAACGCGGGCCAGCGGGCCCACCTGCATCGGCTTGCCGTTGTAACGCGGTGCCTTCGACCAGGTGTACTGCTCGCCGTCACCCAGCCAGGTGTCTTCCTTATAGGGGACGCTCGGGCCGGTGTACTTGACCTCGGTCTCGCCGACGCTGGGGTGCAGCGGCTTGCCGTCTTTTGCGTTCGCGTACCAGGCGGTGGCGGCGGACTCGGTGATCAGCGCCGGATCGAAATCCTCAACCTTGGAGTAGTCATCGTTGTAGATGACGCCAGGCTTGATGGCCTTGCGTGGGTTGTCGTCCGCCTTGGAGTCCTTCGGGTCGCCGCCGTAGGTGGCACCCAGCAGGCCGACAGCCAGATAGTTGGGGCTGGCGGCGCCAATGTCGAAGTAGTCCTTGTAGACACCCATGATGGCCAGGGCGTCGGGAATGTAGCAGCTCTGGACGAAGTCCAGGCTCTCGTTGACCCACGCCTGGACCTGGTCGACCTGCACCTGGTTGATCGACGTCGAGGACGACTGATCGATCGAGCAGGCCATGCCGCCAACCAGGAAGTTCGGGTGCGGGTTCTTGCCGCCGAACACCGTGTTGATACGGATCATTGAACGCTGGAACTCCAGCGCGTCAAGGTAGTGCGCCACGGCCATCAGGTCGGCCTCCGCTGGCAGGCGGTAGTCGGGGTGATCCCAATACCCACCGGTGAAGATCGACAGCTGACCCGACTCGACAATGGCCTTGACGGTGTCACGTACCTCGGTCATGCGCTGCAGGGTGTTACCCTTCCACGTTGAACCGATCGCGGTGGCGAAATCGACAGCGGCCTGCGGGTCAGCGTTGATGGCATTCGCCACGTTGACCCAGTCGAGGGCGTGCAGATGGTAGAAGTGGATCACGTGATCCTGGATGCCGGCGGCACCCACGACCAGGTCGCGGATGGCCAATGCCTGCTTCGGCGGCATCGACTTGATGGCGTTCTCGACGGCCGTCAGGGACGCCACGGCGTGCACCGTGGTGCAGACGCCGCAGATGCGCTGGGTGAATGCCCAGGCGTCACGCGGGTCGCGGCCCTGCAGAATGGTCTCGATGCCACGGAACTGAGTTGCCTCGCTCCAGGCGTTGGTGATCTTTCCACCATCGGATTCGATTTCGATCCTGAGGTGGCCCTCAATTCGGGTTAGAGGGTCAATTACCATGCGGTCAGCCATGATTTACTCCGCCTTTCCGGTCTCGGAAGCCGCACCAGCGGCTTGGGTTGGTTCGTCGCCGAAGGCGGCCAACGGCTCGGCTTCGGTTTCCTTCTTCGCGGTGGCCTGACGGATGGCCGTTGCGCCCGCATGGACGGCAACAGCCGCCGCGGCGACGCCGACAACGCCGGCGCCAATCTTGGAGGCCGTCGTCTCGACGCCGAAGCCAGGCACCGTCGGCAGCTCGTGATAGAACGGCGTGAAGCGGTCGAAGAAGTGGTCTTCGGTGCAGCCGATGCAGGGGTGCCCGGCGCCGATTGGCCAGCTTGTGTGCTCGTTCCACTGGATGATGGGGCAGGAGCTGAATGTGCTCGGGCCCTTGCAGCCCATGTGGTACAGGCACCAGCCGCGGCGTGCTCCATCGTCATCGAAGGTGCGAACGTACTGGCCGGCGTCGAAGTGACCGCGACGCGGGCAGTTGTCGTGGATGCGGGCGTCGTAGGCGAACAGGGGACGACCCTGGGCGTCGAGCTTGGGGGCCTCGCCATGCGTTAGCAGGTAGGCGACGCAAGCCGTGATGACCTCGCCGATCGGGGGGCAGCCCGACACATTGACCACCGGCTTGTCGGTGATGATCTTGTCGACGCCGACAGCACCGGTTGGGTTGGGGTTCGAGCCTTGTACGGAGCCCCACACCGCGCAGGCGCCGACAGCCAGAATGGCCGAGGCGTTCTTGGCGGCTTCCTTGAGCACCTGCTCGGCAGACTTGCCACCGATGGTGCAGTAGATGCCGCCGTCCTTCGTCGGGATGGACCCGTTGACGACCAGGATGTGGTCGCCGGCATTGGCGTCATCGAGGGCCTTGTTGGCGGCGTCGCCGGCGGCGGCCATGACAGCCTCGTTGTAGTTGACCGACAGCAGGTTCAGCACAACCTCTTCGACCGTTGTGCCGCCGGAGCGGAGCACCGATTCGATACAGCCTGTGCATTCCTGCAACTGCAGCCAAACCGCGATCGGCTTGGTCACGCTACCCAGGGTGTCGGCTATCTGGTCACGGGTCGGCGCGAAGAGCGCCGGCGCGGACCCAGTGCCTGCGGCATTAGCCCTCGGCATTGAGCCCAAAACGGCGCCACCAGCGGCGAAAGCCGCCGCCAATCCGCCGCAGTACTTAAGAAAATCACGACGGGAGACGCCGGCTTTCGCCAGGTTCTCCGCCAAAGTTGGCTCTTGCCAACCGTCCATCGAATATGCCACCCGAGTTCCTTTCATGTTTTGAAACCGCGTTGTTCGTTTCTATTATCGTCGATCGGCGACCCCGCCAGTAGCTTGTATCGCGCGCAACGACGAAAATATACATACGGGGGTAATACTAGCGGGTGCGAGCAAACTTCGTCGTTTGTTCCATCTTTCGGCCATCAGCGTGTTAGCTGTGAGCGAAAATCGGTGGTGCCACGGGGACGAATTCTTGTTTCACTTTGGCAACATTGTCAGCTAGCCACACCACTGGGGTGCATTACAACAAAGCTGGTAAGCAGACTCGTCCGCTGCCCCTGGTCGTGCAAGAAAACGACAGAAACACCAGAGGGCAAGCCCGCGAAGGCGGGCGCGGCAGTAACTAGCGGCAGAAAACGACCGTAACTGTCTTCCGCGAAGCCTGCCCAGACCCAAAAACCTACGCGTCGACGCCTGTTTTCGCCACAGGGCTGGACGAGGCGGAGGGCAGTGATATGGAATCGCCGGTTTTCGTTCACCCGCCACCGCTTGGCCGTCAGTCGATTCCGAAACTGGTGTCGAAGCGGAGATACCTGAATCCGCAGCCCGGCAACCCGGCCCACCAACGCAAGGACATACCCCCGAAACCTGGTCTGCGACTTTGCAGATGCCAAAGCGGTGCTCAAGGCGCCACACTGGATCGCCACACTAAACTGGAGGGGTGACTGACCTCCCCATCGGCATCTTCGATTCCGGCTTTGGCGGGTTGACCGTCGCCCGGGCGATCGTCGATCTGTTGCCGAATGAGAGCATCGTCTATCTGGGTGACACTGCGCGGGCGCCGTATGGGCCGCGTCCCATCGCCGAGGTGCGCAACTTCAC
>WQYR01000161.1 GCA_009781145.1 Propionibacteriaceae bacterium
GCGGCTCGTCCACCTGGACGGCTCGGCGGACGAGCCGATGCCGCCGGTAGGCACAGCGTTGACTCTGGACGGCGTCACCGTCGGACGGCTCGGCTCAACGGCGCAGCACTACGAGTTGGGCCCAATCGGCCTGGCCCTGGTGGCGCCGGGTATTCCCGACGGCACCACCGTCCTGGCGGGCGCCACCCCGGCCCTAATCACGACCTGACGCGGGACGCCCGTCGCAGTGGCTCCAAGAGGTTTTCCCGCCAGACCTCGTCCAATTGACGTCCTTGAAGAAGTTCGGTAGGGAAGACCAACCATAAATGCTCATCAAATGCGAGGTCTGCCCTACCAAACCTCGAAACGGCCACCCGAACGGCGACATCTGGCGGGAAGACCTCCCTAGCGATTCCCAAGAATCGCCGTTTCTTTCCGTCGTATCAGAGAAACAGTCCAATTATCGTGCTATTATCTGTCATAACAGACGATTGGAACGATAATGCTGATCCGCGAAAGTTACTTGGAGCGGCTGCGTCCGCTTTATGAAGTGCCAGACATCGTCAAAGTGCTCACCGGAGTCAGGCGTTGCGGCAAATCCGTGTTGCTCCGGCAAATCCAAGACGATCTACGCCAGACCGTGCCGTCCGACAGAATCATCTCCATAAACTTCGAGTTGCTCCAGTTCGCCGAACTCGCCACCGCTGAACGGCTCGAACAACACGTCCGCGAGTCGGTGGCCGACCCGTCACAATTGAATTTCGTTTTCCTGGACGAGATTCAAGAGGTCGACGGATTTGAGAAAGCCGTCAACTCCCTGCGAGCCAGCGGCAACTTTTCAGTGTTCATCACCGGCTCCAACGCCCATCTAATGGACGGCGACTTGGCGACGTATTTGGCTGGCCGCTACATAGAGGTCAAGGTCTGGCCGCTGAGCTTTGCGGAATCCCTCGAAATGCCCGGCCAGGGCAACACTGACACGCCCACAGCACTGAACAATTACTTGCAATGGGGCGGGATGCCTTTCCGATTCTTTCTCGATGGGGAAGCACAGCAGAGCTATTTGCGAGACGCCTTCAATTCAGTGGTATTGCGTGACGTTGTTCAGCGAGCCGGGGTGCGAGATGTCGCGGGATTGGAAATGATCATTGATTTCTCGATCGAAAACATGGGGCGGGTCATGTCGCCGAGTTCGCTGTTGTCCTATCTGAAATCGGTTGGCAAGACGCTGTCGACGGATGCCATCTACGCCTACCTGCGCGCCCTGGACGGATCGATGCTGCTGAACCGAGTAAGACGCTACGATCTGCGTGGCAAAAAGGTGATGTCCACTCTGGACAAGTACTACGCGACGGATATCGGATTGCTGACATCGAAGAAACCAGGCGCTGGGCCAGGCCAAGGCGATTTGGTCGAGAACTGCGTCTTTGTTGAACTGGTCCGACGAGGCTTCGACGTGTTCACTGGAATCGGAACTGACTATGAGATCGATTTCGTCGCCAGCCGAAATGGCAAACCGCGCTATGTGCAAACTGCCTATCTGATCGGGAGCCCGGATGTCGCGGCTCGCGAATTTGGCGCCCTAGCCAAAGTCAAGGACAACTACCCTCGCTACGTGATTTCAATGGACCCACTGACGATGGAACGCGACGGCATCGAACACCTGAGCCTGCAGCAGTTCCTGCTCGATCCGCCCGAGGCACTGCGAGGCTAGCCAGGTTCGGGCGGATGGGCCCGCACTGCCACGAGCATTGCCACGACCATCAGACCACCGCCGGCCAACAGGCGCCAGGTTACCGACTCCCCACCAAAAAGGACGGCAAACAGCGCCGCCCACAGAGGCTCCGTCACCATGAGGACGGCCGCCTTGGACGCTTCGACGCGGGCCTGGGCCCACACTTGGGCCAGCTCTGTGCCCGCACCGACGATGGTGGCGAAGTAGACCATCCACAACCAGTCGGCGGTGTTGTTCGGCAGCGTCAGGCCGTCCCTCACGCCGCCGACGGCAAAGATCAGCGCCGCCACGCCGGTCTGGACGATCGTCAAGCTGATGACGTTGTCAGGCTGCGAGTACCGCCCGACCAGGGTGATGTGAAAACCCCAGCCGACGGCGCAGATGAGCGTCAACCACTCCCCGACACCAAAGGGGTCGCCGCTGCCCAGGCGCATAGACAGGATGGCCAATCCGACGACAGCCAGCCCGACCGCCAACCAAACCAGCGGACGGACGCGCACTTTGAACAGCACGGCACCGAGCAGTGGGGTGAAGACGACATAGAGCCCGGTGATGAAGCCGGACACGCTGGCCGATACATGGATCAGGCCGAATGTCTGGGTGATCTGGGCGGCCGCGAACGCCACCCCGATCAGTGTGCCGTGCAGCAGCGTCGCCCGCGACATCCGCAGCGCCTTGGGTGCGATGGCGATCAGCAGCAGCGCGGCGAAGCCGAATCGAACCGTCAGGAAGTCCATGACGGGCATCCGCTCAAGCAGCGACTTGGTTGAGAAGAACGTCAAACCCCAGGCGATAGCGACCGCCAGCAGTAACCACTCGCCGGCGCCAGTCCCTTTTTTGGCATCGGCTAACGTCACCCGTCTAGTCTTCCACAGTCAAGATGGTGCTGACGCAAGCGTCCACCCACCAGCGACTACGAACCTTGCTTAGCCCGGATTCGCGCCTTGGCGCGACCAGAAGCATCCAGGACGACCTTGCGGATGCGCACGGTCTTCGGTGTCACCTCGCAGCATTCGTCGGCGCCGCAGTATTCCAGGGACTGCTCCAGGCTCATGACCCGCGGTGGCACCAGACGCTCCAGCTCGTCACCGGTGGACGAGCGCATGTTCGTCAGGTGCTTCTCTTTGGTGGGGTTGACGTCCATATCGTCCGGACGGGAGTTTTCGCCCACAACCATGCCCTCATAGGTGGGGTCGCCGGGGGCGACGAACATCGTCCCCCTGTCCTGCAGGTTGAACAGGGCGTACGAGTTGACGGTGCCGGCCCGGTCGGACACCAGCGAGCCTGTCGCCCGGTTGCGCATCTCGCCTACCCACCGCGTGTAGCCCTCGAACAGGTGGTTCATGATGCCGGTGCCGCGGGTTTGCGTCAGGAACTCGGTGCGGAAACCGATCAGGCCGCGCGCCGGCACGACGTATTCCAGCCGCACCCAGCCGCTGCCGTGGTTGACCATCGTCTCCAGGGCGCCCTTGCGGGTGCCAAGCATTTCCGTCACGGGCCCCAGGAAATCCTCAGGGACGTCGACTGTCAGCCTCTCGGTCGGCTCCATGATGTGGCCGTCCTCGATGTGGGTAACAACCTCCGGCTTGCCGACGGTCAACTCGAACCCCTCGCGGCGCATCATCTCAACCAGCACCGCCAGTTGCAACTCGCCGCGGCCTTGGACCTCCCAGGCGTCCGGACGCTCCGTCGGCAGCACCTTGATGCTGACGTTGCCGATGAGCTCAGCGTCCAGGCGATTCTTGACCAGGCGGGCCGTCAGTTGAGTCCCGTCCTTGCCTGCCAGGGGGGACGTGTTGATGCCGATGGTCATAGAGATGGACGGCTCGTCCACATGGATCAGAGGCAGTGGCTTCGGGTCGCCCGGGTCGGCCAGCGTCTCGCCGATGGTGATCTCGGGGATGCCCGCCACCGCAATGATGTCGCCGGGGCCCGCTTCGTCAACGCTGACCCGCTCCAGGGCCTGCGTCATGAGCAGCTCCGACA
>WQYR01000162.1 GCA_009781145.1 Propionibacteriaceae bacterium
CAAGTCTTCCACCGATGACGAGTAGACTCACCCTACCCACTCCAGAAAGTGAGAAAGCTGTGATACACAACGACGTGCTGGGGGCCATCGGCAACACACCCGTCATCAAACTGCGCCACGTCGCACCGGTGGACGGTGCCGACATCGTCGTCAAATTCGAGGGTCTAAATGTCGGCGGGTCAATCAAGACGCGCACCGCGTTGGCGATGGTGGACGCCGCCATAAAGGACGGACGCATCGGGCCCGACACAATCATTTGCGAGCCAACCAGCGGTAACCAGGGCATCGGCCTGGCGCTGGTGGGCGCGGTGCGCGGTATCCCCGTGCGCATCATCATGCCAGACTGCGTCAGCGCCGAGCGCCGAAAGCTCATCCAGGCGTACGGTGCGGAACTGGTTCTGATTCATGACGAGGGCGACATCGGCGCCTGCATCCAGGAATGCGTGCGCACAGCCTTGGCAATGGCCGCCGAGGACCTCCGCATCTTCGTCCCCCAGCAGTTCGAGAACCCGGCCAACCCGGCGATCCATCACGACGCGACAGCCGCAGAACTGATCGAACAGGTCGGGCAACCCATCGACGGGTTCTGTTCCGGCATCGGCACAGGCGGCACGATCACCGGCATAGGTCGCCGCCTGCGCGAGGCCAACCCGGACGCCATGATCTGGGCCGTCGAGCCGGAAAACGCCGCCATCTTGACCGGCGGCCCCATCACCACACATGTGCAGATGGGCATCGGGGACGGGTTGATCCCAACCAATCTCGACACGGAAATCTATGACGCGGTTGCCGTCATCACCGACGATGAGGCCGTCGCCATGGCCAAACGCCTAGCTCGCGAAGAGGGCCTGCTGTGCGGCATCTCGTCCGGCAGCAACGTCGTGGCGGCCGTCCGGCTGGCCGCCAAACTCGGCCCCGGCAAGCTTGTTGCCACCCTGCTGCCCGACACCGGCGAGCGTTACTTCAGCACACCCTTGTACGACTGAGCTGTTTCTTGACCAGCGGGCTCCAGCCGGCCCCGAGTACACCCGATGACGCGGATCGAAGCCAAAAACCTGGACTTTGGTCATGACCATAGCGGCGTGCTCCAGCCGGCCCGGAGCGCACAGACGCCGTACTCGGCGCGTGGTCTGGGTGGTTGGTTGCGTCTGCAGGCGCCTGCGCCGTCGCCAGCTCGAACCGGCCTTCCGCCCGCCATACCGCCGCTCCTCCGCTACGCTACGGACCGCCCGTTCCTGTTAGTTCACCCAGTGGATCGTCGGGGGGAAGGTTTTCCACGAGACGGGGGCTCGGGGGTGTAACCGCTGCGGTCCGAAGGAGCGCCGGTTTAGGGGGCCCCCCGGAGAGAAGGGAGGCGATAAGATGCCGAAGGCATCGCCTCCCGAAACGCCCCCCGCGACGGAAACACCTTCCACCCGACGATCCACCTATCAACTCAGGTCATCTACAGCCCGGCGGCGCGGACTCTTTGCTCCCAGGCTCGGGTGGCGTCCCTCAGTGCTTGGTCGGGGTCGGCCCCGGATTGGACGGCTTCTATCACCAGGGCGAGTAGGCGTCCACCGAAATCGTCGGGCTGGTCGTCCACCAGATCCATCGCGGCGTCGATGTTGTTGTCGCGCAGACGGGTGGCGACTTTGGCGGCCCGGGCCAGTGTGGGCAGGGCGTCGGCGATACCGTCGAGCGCTGAGTCTCGTTTCTTGGCGACCTGTTTGGCGCCTTCCCAGGTTGCCATCATGTTGTCGTGGGTTGGTGCGGCGTCGTCGCCGAACACCCACGGGTGACGGACGATCAGCTTTGCGACAAGACCATCTGCCACGTCGTCGATGTCGAAACGCCCTTCACCACGGGCGATTTCGGCGTGAAAAACCACCTGAAGCAACACGTCGCCCAGCTCTTCGACGAGGTCCGCGTCTGAACCCGATTCGATGGCGTCGACTGTCTCAGCGGTTTCTTCGATCAGGTGCTTGGCCAGGCTGCGGGGCGTCTGTTCGGCGTCCCAGGGGCAGTCGCGCCGCAGGCGGGCCATCAGGGCGGTGACGCGCGGCAACGCGTCACCGAGGTCGGTATCCGAACCCAGTGCTCCGTCCGCCAATGTGTCGCGGTCGGGGCCGGGCATCATCCGTTGGCCGGCATCGACAGCGATCCGCTGCCGCTCAGCGTCAGGTCATCGGGATTCCAGGCGCCGAAGCGCGGGTTGACGGCGACGGCATGGTTTTGGACCGCTGCCAAAAACGGGTCGGTGCCCATCTGGAACACCAACAGCGCCTGCAGCGCCAGGCCGACGGCCAAATCGGCACAGGTGGGGTCGGTCAAGAAATCTGGCGACAACCCGGGCATCTGGCCGTTCTGGATCATCGATGTCAGGTCGGCGTCGCTGGTTTGGGTCTTCTGCTCCTGCGCGATGACGCGGCTGAGCTGGGCGACGATCATAGCGTCTGTGACGGACGGCGCTGACAACGTCGAGGGCTGCTCGCCGAAGGCCGCGGCGCATCCGTTTATGGTGTCGTTGACCTGGGTCATGGTCGTCACTTCGCCGTCGACGGTGAACGCCGTCTGGGCGCGCACACTGCATCCGCTGAATGCCAACACTGACGCCGCCGCCAGCAGCGCTGCAAGGACCCGCGCTTTGCGTTTCATCCGTGCCTCCTTTGTTGCACAGCCATCCTACCCGCAATGGGTCTTGACGCGACGCGGGCCAGCCCTGTCTGCCAGACTCACGGCGAAGGGACGTAGCGGGTCACGGTGATGGTGTCGACCGTCGCATCCACGATGCCGAGCATGGTGCGGTCTGCGGAAACGACTGCGTCACCTGACATTTGCGCGACCTGCTTCCCGGTGGCCATGCTGAGCAACGTCGTCTGATCGCTGGTGTTGTAGTCGGTCTTTGTGACCACCGCCACGTTGCCGACGATGAACACCGCCAGATCACTGGTGCTGCCATAGCCCAGGTCCTCGACGGGTACGGTGACAGACCACTGCGTCTTTCCGGTGGTGTAATCCACCGCCACAACCTGACCTGCTCCGCCCGCCACAACAATGATGTTCCCAGACACCGCCGCGTTCAGATAGCTGCCGCTCGCGCCTGCGATGAACTGCTGCAACTGCATGGTGATGTCCCAGGAATCACCGGAGGTGACTCCCAATGTGCCCTGGGTGTATGCCCATTCGTCGGCGTCACTTGGCCCCGGAACATAGTAGACCGGTACGTTCGGCCTGGCGGCATCCGCGGCAACGATTCCCCCGTCAGATGACGCCGGGCTGCCGTAGGCGAGAGCCCCGCCGAAAGCGTGGACGAAGTTCACCTGACCACCGCCGGGCAACTTGACGACGCCATCTTGCACGCTGTTCGACACGATGAACGTGTCGTCCGTGAGCGGGGCGATGTCCGGGCACACATCGGATGAGTAGATCGACTGGCCATTCCTGATATCCAAGGCAAAGCGCGATACTCCGGTGTCACCTTGCCAGGAACCCCGGTACCAAAAGACATTACCGGTGACGCCCATGCCGTCGCCGCTATCCAATGCCCCGCTCGTGTACGAGGTATCAGGCCCACATGCCCCTGCCCCAAACGCCTTGCTCCATTGCACTTTGAGCGGATCAATCTCAAGACGCAATGCCGCCGACCAGAAAAACTGGCTGTCAGGGTTTCCGTCCCAAATCTGCCCACGGATAAACACTGCGTCGTCGCTG
>WQYR01000163.1 GCA_009781145.1 Propionibacteriaceae bacterium
CCACTTCAACTCTCCAACTGTATGGCGGCCACCATGAACTCCTCGCCGCTGACTACGCGGACGTTTTGGCTGCCGCAGGATTCGCATTTCATTATAGGCAGATCGTCCAAGGTCGTCTTGTGCTCGCAGTCTTCGCATTCGAGGACGGCAGGGATGTGGTTGACCTCCAGACGGCTGCCAGCCAGCGCCGTCTCGGCGACCACGAGCCCCCAGCAGTACTCCAGGGTGGACGGCACCACCTGTCGCAAATCGCCGACGTCGATTTCAATGATGCCCACCCGTCGTCCCCCGGCAGCCCGAAGGACGATGGTCTCGATTGATCGGCACAAAGAAAGCTCATGCATAACAGGCCTCAGTTTACTTGGCGGCCCCAGGTGAAGGCCGAGAAGACTCATTCAGGAGACTGAGCAAAGCCGTCCCCTCGTCCTCCGGTCGGCGCGGTTGTGGGTCGTTCACGACCGCAACTGCCCATTCCTCGGCTATGGCAGGGCGATACGCGGAGCCTTGCGGCGGTTGCGGAAGGCATTTTGCCCGGATGTGGCACGCTACCACCGCAATCCTCGTCGAGGGACGCCAGAAGTGCCGAGGATTGCGCAGTTGCGGGCCGGTGAGATTGGGGGATAATTACCCCTGCCGGTTTCGGTAGGCTTGAAGCTGATGATACGCAGGCAGTTGACGCTGACGGGCGTGGTGCAGGGCGTCGGGTTTCGGCCCAACGTCGTGCGTTTGGCTGCCCAGTTTCCCGTGACGGGGCTTTGCGGCAACGACGACAACTCGGTGTTCATCGAGGCGCAGGGGGACGCTGCCGTGGTTGAGGGGTTCTTCGACGCAGTCCGCACCGACTTGCCGCCGCTGGCGACCATTTTGACGTGGCGCGAGTCGGACTTGGCGGTGCTGCCTGACGAGCCGGCGTTCACAATCGTGGCGTCCAGACGGGCCGTCGGCGCCATCACCCTGCTGCCGGCGGACGCGGCGGTTTGCCCCGACTGCCTGGCAGACATGAACGACCCCGCCAACCGGCGCTACCACTACCCATTCACGACCTGCACCAATTGTGGGCCACGGCTGTCGATCATTCGGGACGTCCCCTACGACCGTCCCCTGACGACCATGGCCGACTTCCCCATGTGCGACGCCTGTCGTGCCGAATATGAAGACCCCGCAGACCGTCGATTCCACGCCCAGCCGATCTCGTGCTTCGATTGCGGCCCCAGCCTGTGGTTGGAACCGTCAGGCAGATCCTGCGACTGCGCGCAGGATGACGAAAAAGGGGACGCGCAGGATGACGGCAAAGGGGACGCGGAATCACCCGACACGTCATCCTGCGCGGAACGCAGTGGAGTCGCAGGATCCGCTTGTGTTGCGGCCCCGGCCAGATCCTGCGACTGCGCGCAGGATGACGAAAAAGGGGACGCGCAGGATGACGAAAAAGGGGGCGCAGAATCACTCGACACGTCATCCTGCGCGGAACGCAGTGGAGTCGCAGGATCTAACGAAAGACGCGCATCCTTCGCTCGAACCATCGAGGACGCCCGCGCCATGCTGCATGACGGGAAGATCCTAGCCGTCAAGGGTATTGGCGGGTTCACCCTGATGTGTGACGCCCGCAACCCTGACGCCGTCGCCACACTGCGGGCCCGCAAACACCGACCAGGCAAGCCGCTGGCCGTCATGGCAGGGTCGCTGGCGGCGGCTGACCGCATCGCCGAGTTGGACCACCTAACCCGGCAGTTGTTGATGGGACGGGAGGCCCCCATCGTCCTTGCTCCAATGTCCGACGGCTACGACCTAGCCCCCCAGGTGGCGCCCGGGCTTGACGACATCGGCATCATGTTGCCGTACGCTCCGCTGCACCGCCTGCTGCTCGGCCCAGACGATATTCTCGTCGCCACAAGCGCAAACTCGTCGCACCTGCCGCTGACCTACACAAATGACGACGCCCGCCGGGACCTCTCGCACATCGTTGACGCCTTCCTGATGCACGACCGGGGCATACACGTGCCGGTTGAGGATTCCGTCGTCATGGCAACCGAATACGGCGCGGAGCCGATCCGCCGCAGCCGGGGCTATGCACCGCTGCCCGTCTTCTTGGGGGACGGCAAGGAGCGCTGTGTGCTGGCGGTTGGCGCCGAACTCAAGAACACTTTCGCCTTGACGCGCGA
This sequence comes from Propionibacteriaceae bacterium, assembly GCA_009781145.1. GTDB lineage: Bacteria > Actinomycetota > Actinomycetes > Propionibacteriales > Propionibacteriaceae > WRGV01. The sequence goes on from WQYR01000163.1 coordinate 2,163, forward strand.
CGGCATGGCTTTCATGAGTGCCCACATCGGCGACATGGGCAGCCTGGAAACTCAGGCGGCGTTCGAGCGGTCGGTCGACCAGATGCTGACGGCCCACCGTCGCACGCCGGAGCTGATCGTCGTCGACAAACACCCCGGCTACGCGACCCACAACTGGGGGTTGCGCCAAGCCGAGCGGCTCGATGTGCCCGTCCTTGAGGTGCAACACCACCACGCCCACGCGCTGAGCCTGATGGCCGAAAACCTCACCCAACCGCTGCACTGGTTCATCGTCCTCGACGGCACCGGCTATGGGGACGACGGGACGATCTGGGGCGGCGAAATCCTGCACCTGGACGACACCAACCCGCTGGATTTCGACCGTCCCTGGCATCTGCCGGGCTTCGGCCTGCCCGGCGGGGACTCGGCCGTCCGTCACCCCTGGAAATCGGCGGCGGGGTTGGCTTGGGAGTACGGCGTGGACATCTCGTCTCGGGTGGCGCCCCAGATGGACGCAACAATCGACGAGTGGGCGCTGGTGCAATCCCAACTGCGATCGGGCTTCGGCGTGGTGCGCACCAGCAGCGCTGGACGCCTGTTTGACGCCGCAGCGGCCTGGCTGGGGGTGTGCAAAACCGTCACCTACGAGGCTCAGGCCGCAATGGAGTTGGAGGCTTTGGCCCGCCGCTGCCCCCACGACCACCACGTCGACTGTGGGGACGTCGCCGGCATCGTCGATCTTCTGGAAGACGGACTGAGTCGCGGGACCCCGACCCCCTGCCTGGCCAGGCTTTTTCATCAAGCCTTGACGTCTGTGCTGGCGCGGGCGGTAAACTCGGCTCTGGTGGAGCCATCCGCAGTCGGACTGACAGGCGGTGTTTTCGCCAACCGCTTGTTGTCGTCCTATCTGGCGCGCGAACTCGAACGACTTGGTCACAGGGTAGTTCGCCATCAGATAGTGCCGTCCAACGACGGTGGTTTGGCGCTGGGGCAGGCCTTGGCCGGCGTGGTTTACGAGAGGAACGAATGAGAACTCAAGATGACGCTTTGGACGCCATCGACCGTGCGACGCGGGCCCCGTCGGGGGCTCGGCGCCGTCCGAAGTTGGACGGCGACACCGTCACGCTGGCCCACGGCGCCGGTGGCAAGGCGACGGCGGCGCTGATCGATGCCGTCTTCCTTGAGGCTTTCGGAACGCCCAACGGGCCGCAGTTGTCCGATGCGGCGACTCTGTCGGTGGACGGGGCGCGCATCGCTTTCACCACCGATTCTTACGTCGTCAACCCGATCCGCTTCGAGGGTGGCAGCATCGGCGACCTAGCCGTCAACGGGACGGTCAACGACTTGGCCGTCTGCGGGGCAGTGCCGAAGTGGTTGTCGGCGGCGTTCATCATCACTGAGGGCATGAGTTTCGATGAGTTGCGCGGAATCGCCGCCGATATGGCTGCGGCCGCCGACAAAGCGGGCGTGGCTATCGTCACCGGCGACACGAAGGTGATACCGCGGGCCGGCGACAACAAGGTGTTTATCAACACTGCGGGTGTGGG
>WQYR01000164.1 GCA_009781145.1 Propionibacteriaceae bacterium
GAGCGCAATGCGATCGTCTTGGGGGACGGCGCCAACGCTGATGTTATCGCCTTGGCGGACGAGCCACTTGAAGTGGCGTTCCAGATTTTCCACGTCCGCGAGGGACGAGTCGCGGGGGAGCGCGGCTGGGTTGCGGATCGGACGGACGACACCGACACCGCCGGGCTGGTCGAGGCGTTCCTGCTGCAGTTGTACGGGTCTGACTCGGCTGTGCCCGACGAGGTGCTGGTGCAAGTGGCCCCCGATGGCACCGAGGCACTGACGCAGTGGTTGACCGGCTTACGCGGCGCCAAAGTGTCGCTGCGGGTGCCACAGCGCGGCGACAAGCGCGTGCTCATGGACACGGTCGCCCGAAACGCCGCCCAAACACTTGCCCAGCATAAGCTGAAGCGAAGCACCGACCTGACGCGCCGCAACCAGGCGCTGGAGGAACTGCAAGAAGCACTGGGGTTGGCGGACGCGCCTCTGCGCATCGAGTGCTACGACATTTCGCACATCCAAGGGACGAACGTTGTGGGCTCCATGGTCGTCTTTGAGGACGGATTGGCGCGCAAGTCCGAGTACCGCCGGTTCATCATCAAATCGGTTGAGGGCAGCGACGACGAGGCCGCTATGGATGAGGTGCTGACAAGGCGTTTCAAGCGTCTGCTGGACGACGAATCAGAGCTTGCGGCAGCCGAAGACCTCACTTCGATGCTGGTGGACCCGGACACCGGTGTGGCAAAACGGTTCGCCTACCGTCCCGCGCTCGTGGTGGTTGACGGCGGGTTACCTCAGGTCAGCGCCGCACAGCGCTGCTTCGATCGGCTCGGCTTGATGGACGTGGCCCTGGTTGGCCTGGCCAAACGATTGGAGGAAGTGTGGCTGCCGGGCGTGGCCTACCCGGTGATCCTGCCTCGGGCCAGCGAGGGCCTGTATTTGCTTCAACGGATACGGGACGAAGCTCACAGGTTCGCCATAGCATTCCACAGGGAACGACGCGGCAAGGCTATGGTGCAGTCAGTCCTGGACGGCGTACCAGGCCTAGGTGAGGTGCGCCGGGCAACCGTCCGCAAAGCATTCCCCAGCCTGAAAAAGCTGCGTGCCGCCACCGTTGACGACCTGGCAGAGCTGCCCGGCATCGGTCCGTCGACCGCTGAAGCGATAATCGCCGCTCTGATTCGCGATGTTCCGGGGATGGCCACCAATACGGCTACGGGCGAGATTGTGGAATGATTCTTGGCATGGCGTTGACGAGTCAAGTGAAAGCCGAGTTGGCGACACTCACCGAGGTGCGGGTGAGCGCTCGCAAGGCTGAGGCAGCAGCGATGCTGCGTTTTGCGGGTGGCATCCATATTGTTGCTGGTCGCGTCGTCCTGGAGGCCGAGTTCGACACGGGTGTGACGGCCCGTCGTCTGCGTGCAACCATAACCGACATTTACGGTCTCGATTCTGAACTTCTGGTAATCAATGCGTCAGGCATCCACCGGGGCACGCGGTACATGGTGCGCCTGGTGCGCGACGGCGAGGTCATGGCCCGTCAGTCCGGCCTGCTCGACCAGCGCGGCCGCCCAGTGCGCGGCCTGCCGCCGGGCATCATCAGCGGGCCGATTGCCGATCAGATCGCGACCTGGCGGGGCGCGTTTCTTGCGCGCGGCTCGCTGACGGAGCCGGGACGATCGATGGCCCTTGAAGTGACCTGCCCGAGTTCCGAGGCAGCGCTGGCGCTGGTGGGCTCGGCCAGACGGATCGGTGTGTCCGCGAAGGCCCGCGAGGTGCGCGGCGTCGACCGGGTGGTCGTTCGCGAGGGAGAGGCCATCTCGGCGCTGCTGACGAAAATGGGTGCACATGAGTCGGTGTTGGCGTGGGAGGAACGCCGTCTGCGCCGAGAAGTCAGCGGTACGGCCAACCGGTTAGCCAACTTCGATGACGCCAACCTGCGCCGCTCCGCCAGGGCCGCCGTCACAGCCAGCGCGCGCGTCCAAAGGGCGATGGAGATCCTTGACCAAAACGTCCCCGAGCACCTGCGCGTCGCCGGCCAGCTTCGCATGGAGCACAAGCAGGCCTCGCTGGAGGAGCTCGGTCAGATGCACGACCCGCCATTGACGAAGGACGCCGTCGCCGGGCGCATACGGCGATTGCTGGCAATGGCCGACAAGGCGGCCACGGAGCAGGGGCTGCCAGACACGGCGGCCGGATTGGACCCCGCGCACGCGTCATAGCGTTTCCTTCGATAGAGTTGATTATCGAGGAACTCACCGCGTTCTTGATCGCCAAGGACGCCATTGTTTGTTAGGAGACACCCCATGACAGTGAAGATCGGTATCAACGGATTTGGCCGCATCGGCCGCAATTTCTACCGCGCAATGCTCGAGCAGGGCGCTGACCTTGAGGTGGTGGCAGTCAACGACCTCACCGACAACGCGACCCTCGCCCACCTGTTGAAGTACGACTCCGTGATGGGTCGTTTCCCGGGCACTGTCACCTCGGATGAGACCTCCATCACCGTGAACGGTCACAAGATTCTCGTCTTCGAAGAGAAGGACCCGGCCAACCTGCCCTGGGGCAAGCTCGGTGTTGACATCGTCATCGAGTCCACCGGCCACTTCAATGACGGCGAGAAGGCAAAGGTACACATCGCTTCGGGCGCCAAGAAGGTCCTCATGTCGGCCCCCGGCACCAACGTCGACGCAACCTTCGTCATCGGCGTCAACGCGCAAGACTATGACCCCGCCGCGCACAACATCATGAGCAACGCATCTTGCACCACCAACTGCCTGGCTCCGATGGCCAAGGTACTGCAGGACACCATCGGCATCGAGCGTGGCCTGATGACCACGATCCACGCCTACACCGGTGACCAGAACCTGGTTGACGGCCCGCACAAAGATCTGCGCCGTGCCCGCTCGGCCGCCTTGTCGATCATCCCGACGAAGACCGGCGCCGCTCAGGCCGTCGCCCTGGTCATCCCGGAGCTCGAAGGCAAGTTCGACGGCTTCGCGCTGCGCGTGCCGGTGCCGACAGGCTCGGTCACCGACCTGACCTTCGAGGCCAGCCGCGACACCACCGTCGCCGAGATCAACGCAGCCATCAAGGCTGCCGCTGAAGGCCCGCTCAAGGGCATCCTGGCCTACACCGAAGACCCAATCGTCTCCGCCGACATCGTAGGCGACCCGGCATCGTCCATCTTCGACGCCAAGTCGACGAAGGTCATTGGCCGTCTGGTCAAGGTTCTGGCGTGGTACGACAACGAGTGGGGCTACAGCAACCGCCTCGTTGAGTTGACTTCGCTGGTCGCTTCGAAGCTGTGAGGCAGGCGCGCCATGAAATCAATCGACGAGATCACTGATCTCCAGGGCAAGCGCGTCGTCATCCGTTGCGATTTCAACGTGCCACTTTCAGGCGACGTCATCACCGATGACGGACGTATCCGGGCCGCCCTGCCAACCCTGAACAAGCTGCTGGCCGGTGGCGCCAAAGTCACCGTGCTGGCACACCTCGGGCGTCCGAAGGGCGAGGTCAACCCCAAGTATTCGCTGGCCCCAGTGGCCAAGCGGTTGGGCGAGTTGCTGGGTCAGCCGGTCGCGCTGGCGGCCGATGTTGTTGGCCCGTCAGCTCACGAGACGGCCGCGGCACTGGCCGACGGCCAGATCGCGCTGTGCGAAAACGTGCGCTACGAGCC
>WQYR01000165.1 GCA_009781145.1 Propionibacteriaceae bacterium
CCGAAGGCGATGCCGGCGCCCCGGGCGATGGCGAGGGTGTGATCCTGGTTCAGGGCGATGCCGAACCACCCGGCGACGTGCTCGACGGCCACGCCCAGCAGCGTGAAGGGTGCAACCGTGAGCGAGCGCCCAGGCACGCTGACCGAGTTGACCCAGCCGAAGCCAAGCCTGCAACCGAAGCTGACAAGGATAAACGTCGCCGTTGCGGTGGCCAGGCTGGCGAGCACCCGGCCGATAGTGGTCAACGTGTCACGCCAGGCCCAGGATGTCCAGGGACGGGTGATCAGCGGCAGCGCGAGCGCTGCCAGCAACGCCGGCTGCTTGACAGTGGCGCCGATGCCGACGATGACGGCGCCGAGTAGCCACCAGAGGTTGGCGAGATCCTGCGACTTCGCTACGCTTCGCGCAGGATGACGAGTAGGGGTTTCGCCGTCATTCTGCGTGGCGCCAAACGCGTCATCCTGCGTGGCGCCAAACGCGTCATCCTGCGTGGCGCCAAGCGCGTCATCCTGCGTGGCGCCAAACGCGTCATCCTGCGCGCCAGTCGCAGGATCTGCCCTCGTCCTGAACCAGTTGAGGCCCCTTCCCGCGACCCACAGACCCACGGCGACGAAACCCATCATCAGCGCGTCGTTGTGGGCGCCGCCGATGAATGAGATGACAAGCATCGGGTTTAGCAGGGCGAACCAGGCGACGAAGTGCTCGTCCACCCTCATTTGGCGCGCTATCCGCGGCAGGAAGATTCCCAGCATGAGGACGCCGAGTAACGCCGGCAGGCGTTCGGCCCAGGCCGAAAGGTAGGGGGAGTAGCCGCACACCGCCACCAGCAGTTGGCTGATCCGCAGCGACAAAGGGCCATAGGGGGCGGGTGTCATGCGCCATTCGCTGGCTACCTGGTCGGCGAAGCCGCCTGGCAACATGCCGGGGCCAACGGCGTACGGGTCAAGCCCGTTGTGGACGATCCAGCCTTGCGCGGCATAGCTGTAGGCGTCCTGGCTGAAAACCGGTGGCGCCACCAGCAGCGGCAGCGACCACCAGAACAGCGCGGCCCAACCCCGGCACGCCAGGGGCTGGCTCAGCCCCACGGCGACGGGTGCGGCAGCGGTGTTGATTTCGGCCCACCAGTGACGCAGGCCAGCCCGCAGGCCCGGCCACGGGTGCGGCGGTTCGTCGTCGTACGAGTTCGCTGGACGCAGCCTGAACCAGGCGTCCACTAGCACCAATGCGCCAAGCATGGTCAGCAAAGTGCCGCCGATGCGCCACACAGTGCCGTTGGCGTGAAGTGGCGTCAGCCAGGCCCACCATGGTGACACTCGCGGCAGATACGCCGGTGACAATGCGCCAACCGCGATCAAAAACGTGCCCACCAGCCCTTGCCGGACAGCCCTCACTCCCCAAGCGGTCGCCAAATCTGCCACAAGACGCCGCGGCAGGGTAGAAACAGGCACGCATCAAGCCTAGACGAGATTAGTAGTATTCCCTGACGTAGCCGAGGGCCTTTTCGAAGACGTCGTTGTCGCGGATTTTGAACTGGACGTACAGGGTTTTGCGCAGGGCTTGCCGAACTTCTTGGTCACCCGCGTGGGTGGCCTGCCAGCCTTCGAAGCGCACAGCGCGGACCACTTCGTCTATGCGGTCGACGATGTTCTCGACAATGACGGGGGTGCCGTCGGTCTTCAGGGACTCGAACAGCTCTGTCAGCGCGGCTTTGCCCTGTTCTTCGCGGGGCTGCTCGCCGATTTCTCTTTCTGCGGCAACCGTGTCGCGGGCCAACTCCAGCAGCTCGCGCAGGAAGTCCAGGCTGGCTTGCTGGTTGTCGGCGTAGCGTTCACGCAGGTCGTTGAGCCTTTTGCCCAAGGCCACAAACTTCGGGTTGTTGCGGTGGCGGGCAATGCGTCCGGTGATCAGTTTGGTCAGAGACTCCGGGTCGGTCGCCTCGCCGGCCATCAGGTCTTCGATAGTTTGGGCATCCAGCACGATGGTTTCCAGGTCATCACTGGGCACCTCGACACGCACGTTCTCGTTGATCAGCTCAATGGTCTTGGCACCCAGCGCGTGCCAGACCAGCCGCCCGGCAATGTCGGTTGGGCGCACTGATTCGTACACGTCGGTCAGCCACCGGTAGTCGGCCCGGAACGGGCCAAGCATCGGGTCGGGGCTGATGGCCTCCCATAGTTGACCCAGCACGCTGTACGCCTTGCCGAACGCGTCTTTGGTGGCCGCGTCGGGCAGGGCGTCCTGCGCCCGGATCAGGCCTTCGTACCCGCCGATGGTGCGGTCCACGCCAGGGAAATACGCCAGTGCCTTTTCCATGGCTGGGGCCAGTTGCTGCTTCAACTGCTCAATGTTGGTGACGACAGCTTGGACGGACTTCTCGTCGAAAGCCAGCGACTTGGCGACGTCGTCGAAGACGCCAAGGTAGTCGACGATCAGTCCGTGGGTCTTGCTGGGCGGGTAGATCCGGTTGGTTCGGGTGATGGCCTGCAACAGTGTGTGGTCGCGCAGAGGTTTGTCGAGGTACTGCGCGAACAGGATCGGCGCATCGAAGCCGGTCAGCAGTTTCGCGGTGACGATGATGATCTTCAACGGGTCGGCAGGGTCGTTGAATCGCGTCATGATGCGGTCTTGCGCCGCCCCGTCAGGGGTCCATTTCGACCATTCCTTTGGATCGGTCCGCGTGCCCGACATGACGATGGTGGACGCCTCGACCGGCAGGTACTTGTCGAGTTCAGCCTTGTATGCCACGCACGAGGCCTTGTCGTAGACGACCACCTGCGCCTTGAACCCCAATGGCTCAACCTTCGACAGGTAGTGGTCGGCGATGTCGGCGGCGATTTTCTCTATTCTGGACGGCGTCTTGATCAGAACCTCGATGGACGCTGCCCGCTTCGACAGCGTCGTTTTATCGCCCTCAGTGAGGTCGCCCTCTTTGGCCAGCTCGGCGAAGGCTGTGTCGATGGATTCTTGATCGATGTGTATTTCAGATAGTCGCGGCTCGAAGTGCAGCGGCAGCGTGGCGCCGTCCCTGATCGAGTCGTGGAAGGAGTACCGCGACAGATACCCGCCCGTGTCCGACGGCGAGCCGAACCACAGAAAAGTGTTGCGATCGCGCTTGTTGATCGGTGTGCCGGTCAGCCCGAAGATGAACGCATTCGGTAACGCCTCACGCATTTTCGCGCCCAGATCGCCCTCTTGGGTGCGGTGGGCCTCGTCGACCATGACGATGATGTTGCTGCGATCATCGAGCACACCGGGCGCCTCGGCGAATTTGTGGATAGTGGTGATGATCACCTTGCGCGCGCCTTGAGCCAGCATCGTCTGCAGTTGGGCACGCGAGCCCGCCGCCACCAGGCCTGGCACATCGGAGGCGTTGAACGTGCCGGTGATTTGGGTGTCCAGGTCAACCCGGTCAACTACGATCAACACGGTCGGGTTTACCAGCTCCGCTGCGGCGCGCAGCTTCTGCGCGGCGAACACCATCAGCAGCGACTTTCCCGACCCCTGAAAATGCCAGATCAACCCCTGTTTGATTTGCCCGCCCAGCACACGCTCAACGATCAGATTGGTGGCCTGGAACTGCTGGTAACGGGCAATGACCTTGATCTTGCGATACTTGGCATCGGTGGCGAACAACGTGAAGTACCGCAGAAAATC
>WQYR01000166.1 GCA_009781145.1 Propionibacteriaceae bacterium
CAACCTTGACGCCAAATTGCGCCTAGACATGCGCGGTGAGATACGCCGTCTTCATCAATCCCTGGGGTTGACGACGGTTTACGTCACCCACGACCAGGAGGAGGCCCTGTCAATGGCAGACCGCCTCGTGGTTTTGCGGCTCGGTCATGTTCAACAAATCGGTACCCCACAGGAACTGCACTCCGACCCGGTCAACTATTACGTGGCCGATTTCATGGGGTACCGCAACATCCTCGAAATGACGGCGACCCGAGTCGCCGACAAGGCGGTGACTGCGGAGGGAGCCGGCATTTGCCTGAGCGGTACCGCATTCCACCACGTCATCGCAAAGGGCGACAATGTCCGTGTCGCCATCCGGCCTGAGGACATAAAGATCGTGCCTCAGGCCAGCGACACATCCATCACGGTGGACGTCGAGGTTTGCGAGTATCGCGGGTCGTCATTCGCGCTCGACACCAAGACGGCTTCTGGCCAGATCATCCATGTGCTGTCAGACACGGGTGTGCTGCCCGGCCAGGCCATCAATTTGGAGATCAACCCTGATCGGGTTCTGGTGTATCCCCAGGATCTTGATGACGAAGTGGCAGCCACAGAAGTAGCGCAATCATGAGTAACAACGTCAGTTCTGCCAACGTCAGGCCGTCCCTGAAGCACCGGCTGGCGGAGCGCGGCATCGACACGTCGCTTTTGTTGATAGTGCCGGGCCTGGTCTTCGTCATAGTGTTGTTCGTCTACCCATTCCTCTACGGCATCGGGCTCAGCTTCCAGCCGGTCGGCGGCGGCATCGGCCTCGGCTCGTACACGGCCTTCTTCTCCGACCCCTATCAGGTTGGCACGATATGGAAGACGTTGCGGCTCGCACTGCCGGCGGCACTGTTCAACGTCATCTTCTCGATCCCCATTGGCTATGCTCTGCGCGGCAAATTCCGGGGCAAGCGTTTCATGCAAACCATGCTGGTGATCCCGATTTCGCTTGGCACCGTGCTGGTCGCCCAGGGCCTTCTACTCTTCCTCGGCCGGGGTGGCTGGCTAAATCGGTTTCTGCTGCTCATACACGTCACCAAGTCGCCGATCGCCTTGGTCAACAACTATTGGGGCGTGCTGTTCTCGCTCATCATCACTGGTTTCCCATTCGCCTTCCTGCTGATCTCGTCCTACCTGTCGGGCATCGACCCGTCGCTGGAAAGCGCGGCCGCCATCATGGGGGCGAACGGACGCCAGCGGTTCACCCGGATTCTGCTTCCGCTGCTGGCGCCCGGCCTGGCCACGACATTCATACTGACGTTCGTGTTGGCGTTCTCCGTCTTCCCCTCAGCCACCCTCGTCGGTAACCCGGCCGGTGAGACACGAGTGATGGCGCTGGCCGCCTACCAGGCGTTCGCCGAGAAGTTCGACTACTCGTCGGCATCGGCCATCGCCATCATCATGGGGCTCATCGAGCTGGTCGTCATCGGGCTGGTCATGCTGTGGCGCTCGACACTGTACCGCGGTTCGACGGGAGGTAAAGGCTGATGTCTGCCATGGCATTTGAGCGAATTCCCGCCTCCGAGGGCTCACCGCACAAGCGTCGTCTCGTTGGCACCCCAGGTCAATGGGTCATCTGGGGCCTGGTCGCGATCTTCTTTATCTTTTTAGCCGGCATCGTCGTCTCGGTGCTGGTGCAATCCTTCGCCACCACATGGTTTACCACCTGGCTGCCGGACGGCTACACCTTCAGTTGGTACAAGGACGCCTGGAAGCAGTTCCAGCTGGGCAGCGTCATCCGCGTCACAGTCCAGGTGGCGTTGCTCGTGATCGCCCTGTCTGTGCTGCTGGGTGTGCCAGCCTCCTACGTCCTGGCTCGCAAGAGCTTCCCGGGCAAGCAGCTCGTCTTCGGGCTGTTTCTGCTGCCGGTGATGATGCCACCGATCACCTACGGCATCCCGATGGCGACCGTGCTTTACAAGTGGGGACTCGGTGGCACCGTCTGGGGCGTCATCGCCGCCAACCTGGTGCCGGCCGTCCCCTTCGTCATCATGACCATGACGCCTTTCATAGAGCAGATAAACCCGTCGATCGAGTCGGCGGCACGCATGAGCGGCGCCGGCACCGGCTCGGTGTTCACCCGCATCCTTGCCCCGATGTTGGTGCCAGGAATTTTGGCCAGTTGCGTGCTGGTACTCGTTCGCACCGTTGGCATGTTCGAGTTGACATTCCTCAACTCAGGCCCGACGTCGAACACCCTGGTCGTCAAGTTGTACTATGCGATGAACGCGGCGGGTATAAGGGCGCCACAATCGGTCGCGGCGATGGCAGTGGTCTACATGGCCATGATGCTTGTCATCCTGATCGTCGCGCTGCGGTTCGTCAACCCAACGCAATTGGTCGCGCGTATTCGCGACGATAATATGGGCTGATCATTGACGTCACCTAAAAGGAGGGCGCGCGATGGAACAACTTGACGCCGTGGCACTCGGCGAAGTGATGCTGCGGCTGGACCCTGGGGCGATGCGCATCCGCACCGCGCGGGCCTTCGACGCCTGGGAAGGCGGCGGCGAATACAACGTCGCTCGCGGCCTTTCCAGGGTGTTCGGCCTGCGCACGGCGATCATCACGTCCCTAGTGGACGACGAAGTGGGCCACCTCATCGAGTCGATGATGCAAGCCGGCGGAGTCGACACGTCAAACGTCGTCTGGGTTCCCTCGGACGGCGTGGGGCGCGAGGTGAGCAACGGGCTCAACTTCACCGAGCGCGGGTTCGGTGTGCGCGGCTCGAAGGGCGTCTCCTATCGTGGGCATACTGCCATCTCGAAGCTCACCCCCGACGACATCGATTTTGATGGCCTGTTTGGGGCGGGCGTCCGCCTGCTGCACACCGGCGGCATTTATGCCGCTTTGTCGCCGACCAGTGCTTCCACGGCGCTGGCGGCGGTGCAGAGCGCACACAGGCATGGCACGTTGGTGTCGTATGACCTCAACTACCGTCCCAGCCTTTGGAAAGCGGTCGGAGGTCAGGCTCGCGCACGCGAGGTAAACCATGAACTGGTCAGCCAGGTCGACGTCCTTTTCGGCAACGAAGAAGACTTGACTGCGGCGCTGGGGTTCCAGATCGGCGGGGTCGACGCCAACCTCGTCGATCTGCCCACAGCATCGTTCGCCGCCGCGGTTGAGCAGGTGGCAAATTCCTATCCGAACCTGAAGGTGATCGCCACAACCCTGCGAAGTGTTGTGAGTGCCTCGACCAATGACTGGGGTGCCATCGCCTGGTCGCCCGAGACGGGTGTTGTGCAGGCGACGCAGCGTGACGGCTTGGAGATCTACGACCGCGTCGGCGGAGGCGACTCCTTCGCGTCCGGCCTGCTTTTCGGCCTGCTGAGCGGTGAACCGTTGCAGCGGTGCGTCGACCTCGGGGCGGCGCACGGCGCCCTGGCGATGACGACACCCGGGGACACATCCATGGCCACCAAGGCCGAGGTCACCAAACTGGCGGACGGCGGCAGCGCCCGGGTTGACCGCTGACCAGCAAAGATGGTCATTGCCCATGAAGATGTCTTTTAGGTGGTTCGGGCCGCAGGACGACCCGATACCGCTCAGCTACATTCGCCAGATCCCCGGCGTCCGCCAGGTGGTTGGCTCACTGTTCGACGTGCCAG
>WQYR01000167.1 GCA_009781145.1 Propionibacteriaceae bacterium
AAAAAGTGATGCATCCACCCGTCGACGAAGATACGTGACGAGTCGCCAGTGGCGATCGGCACATACATGCCCGGGCTGGTAAGGACCCAGCCGCCGGGCAGCACGCGGTCCGTCAATTGATCAAGCATGATCGGGCTACGGTTTGCATCGACGGTCCACAAAGGCGTCTCGAGATCGGTGTCCTGGTATCCAGCAGTCGATACGGTTCCGCCTGTCATCAACATGGGCACACTCCCCATGTTCTGTTCAACGACGACGATACCGCCCTGATAGGCGACGACGGATGCCATCGTGCTCATCGTGTCGCCTGTGGCGATGTCTGGAGCGCACTGCCCGTCTACGAACGCGTTGGTTAGCACGCGACCAGTTCGCAGGTTGAGGACTCGCATATCGGTGCCGTTGATACACAACTCGGCGTCGTCCGGTTGGGTGTAACCACCGTCCCGCATGGTTGCCAGGGCAACTTTTCCGTTCTCGGAGACCGCCGAGTTGAACATCAGCGGCGATCCGTCCGGCGACTTGTCCAGCGTCCACAAGATTCTTCCCGTTGACACGTCCACGGCGCGCAGCACGTCCGTGTTGAAGTATGTGTAGGCGTGGTCTCCGTTCAGGTTCTCTTTCTTCTGGTACTCGAGGTTGATTAGGGCGACGTCGCACCAGACGCCAACGACCTCGACCCTGGTTGGGGTGGCTTGGCCGTCCAACAGCGCCACCGGCAGCGACGGGAACGAGCCGTCTTCAGCGGAGTACTTGGCGCCGTTGATGGGCTTGCAGGTGGGCGAAGGGTTCAGCACCTGCCGTACAACCAACCCTCCTGCCAGTCCAACGACGACCAATGCCACAACCACGAGCGCGGTCGTAACGATCCCTCGTCTTGACGGGCGGTGTGGGGCTTCAACTGGCGCAACTGGTGCGGTGTCGACGGGTGCGATGCTAGGCGTGACGACCGGGGTTACTGGCGGCGCGACAAAGTCAGGCCAGCCCGGATGGCTATCGCTCATCTTCGAGTCCTCACATTTTGGTCAGACGGTCACTATTTAGCATAGGCACGCCAACCAAGACGGACTCACCGGACCATAGCGCTGGACCGAACCTGGCGACGGAACAACAGGGCGACGGCCAGACCTAGCACCGCCATTGTCACCGCCGCCACGCCCCACGGTGAGGACGTCTGCAGCACACCACCGGTTGCCACGGCGATAGTCGTCTGGGCAGGCGCCACCGGCCCGGCCGGCTGGCTCACCGGGTCGACCGTCAGTGTCAACGCCGCGCTTGTCAATTGCACCACACTGCCGCCAGACGGGAAACTGGCGCTGACATCGTATGTGCCTGCCGCGCTGGCCAACAGTGTCACCGAGCAGGCACCCGAGGCATTGGTGTTGCACGTCTGGGTGCCCACAACGGCGCCTGTGGCGTGATTGGCCAGTGTGAACGTCACCGGAACGCCGGCAATGTTGCCTTGACTAAGCGCGGCAGTGGCTGTTACGGACTGACCCTGCACAACCCTGTTGACCGACAGCGTCATGGAGCCGGGCGCCGGCGCGTGCGACGGGTCAGACGCAGCGAAAACGACATTGATCGGTGAGCCGGACAGGTTGGCCAACACGAACACACTCGGCGCGGTTACACTGACCGTCACCGTCCCGACCGTGTTGCTGGTAAGCATCACCGACGCCGTACTGCCGGCGGGCACCGTCAGTTGCGTCTTCGAGACATCAGCGGCCGCCATGAAGGTCCCGGGGCTCACAAACGTTCCCTCGCCGCTGGTGATCAAAAGCTCAAAGTCCACAGAAGCCGGGGCACAGGACGGGTTTGACGGCGCGTAGGTGATCGAGATCGTCGATGCCGCACCGACGACCGCCGGGGTCGCCGTGATTGTCGTCGCCGGCGTGACCCAGTCGTTCATGACGGGGTGCAGCGTGTTGCGACCAACAGATGGGTCAGTGTTGCCGGTGCTATCGGCAATCTTCGCACTACCGTCATAAGCGGCCGAGATGGTGTAGGGACCCTCACCGGCAAGGGTGAACGGCGCCGAGTATGTACCGTCACCGTTGTTCACCACTTGACCAAAGACCACATCGCCAGACGAGGACGCGAACTCCATCAAGGACGGGTCAAGGTTGGACATCCGGGCGCCCGCGTAATCCACGGCGGTCACCGTGGCCACGAAATTGTCGTTGTAGCCGCCATTGCCGCACCGCGCGGCCATCCAGGTGGACGACACCGACAACACCGACTGCGACGGATCAAGACCCGGTGTTGGGGGCCCCGACGTGGCGAAAGTGATATCAATCGGTGTTCCAACAATGTAGGGAATCATCGTCCCCGGAATAGCAACGCTCACCACGCCGGCAACAGTGCTGGTGATCTGCACCGGCACCGAATCACCATCCGACATCGACAAAGTGGCCGTCTGACCATCCGCCGACACCGGGAACGCGCCAGTATCAACGATCCGGCCATCACCACTCACAATGCGCACCTGCACGGTTGCACTAGCTGGTGCACATGAGACACTTCGCGCATAACTCACCGTCATCGTGGACGCGTCCCCAACCACCACCGAAGTCTTGTCAACCGTCGCATGTGTGGAAGTCGCAACCCAATCAGGATCGCCACGATATGTAGCCAGAGCAACTCGCGGGTCTGTGTTGCCTTTATCATCGGCGATCTTCGCACCGCCGTCATATGCGGCGGAGATTGTGTAGGGACCCTCGCCGCTCAGCGTGAATGGCGCCGAATAAGTGCCATCACCATTGTTGACGACTTGGCCAAAGACCACATCGCTTGACGACGCGGCAAACACCAAAAGCGACGTGTCAAGGTCTGGCAACAGGCTGCCACTGGAATCCTTGGCGGTGACCGTGGCCACAAAATCGTCAAAGAAACCGACAGCACCGCACGCCTGACTGACCCAAGTAGACGACACCGCTAGCCGCGACTGCGATGCGTCGAACTGTGGCGTGGAGAAAGTGATGGCAACCGGGGAGATAAATGCCCCTTGCCAGGCCACAACCACCACGCCGGCGGTATTGCTGGTTATCTGCACCGGTATCGAGTCACCGTCCGACAGTGACAGGGTCGCTGACTGTCCATCGGTCGACACCGGGAATGCGCCGGTGTCGACGATCCGTCCGGTGCCACTCGTGATTTGGACCTGCACCACCGTGGCAGACGGCGCGCAAGTTGATACTGGCGCGTAGTTGACCCACAGCGTTGAAATGCCACCAACGTCGGGAGTGAGTGTGTCATACGTGGCATGAGTCGAATTCTCAGCCCAGAAGGGGTCACCAGCCACTCGCTGGGTACTGACCGTCGGGTCAGTGTTGCCAGTGGCATCGGCAATATTCGGGCCGTGGGCGAAGGCGACAGAGATGAAGTACGGGCCGTCACCGGCCAGCGTGAATGGCGCCGAATACGTACCGTCCCCATTGTTGACGACAGGATCGAATTTCACCGCAGTCGATGACGCAGCAAACACCAACAGCGACGGGTCAAGGTCTGTCAACAAACTGCCCTCGGTATCCCTGGCCGTAACCGTGGCCACGAAATTGCCATAATAGCCGCCATAGTCGCAGGCAAGTTCAATCCACGAGGACGACACCGACAACACCGACTGCGACGGATCAAA
>WQYR01000168.1 GCA_009781145.1 Propionibacteriaceae bacterium
AGTGTCGCTAGCGCTTCGGCCACTGTGGCCACCTCCACCACCTTCAGGCGACCAAGCCTCGGCAGGGGGACGGAGGTGTCGCGGGACCCGGCTGGGACGATGGCCAACTCAAAGCCAAGACGGGCGGCCTCGGCTAAGCGGCGTTCCAACGCCGGAACCCGCCGCAGGTCGCCGGCCAAGCCAACTTCACCTAGAGCCAGCAGACGCTGCGGAAAGTTCCGGTCGACGGCAGCCGACGCCACGGCCACTGCGATGGCCAGATCGGCGGTCGGGTCGGAGACCCGCGCGCCACCCACAGTTGAGACATAGACGTCATGATGGCCCAATTTCACATGCGCCTTGCGCTGCAGGACGGCCAGGATCAGCGCCACGCGGGCGCCGTCCACTCCGTTGGTGACGCGACGGGCAGGCGTCTCGTAGGCGATAGGCGCCACAAGCGCCTGGAACTCGGCCAGCAGAGGGCGGCGTCCCTCCAGCGTGACCGCCACGCAGGTTCCCGCCTGCGGCTCGCCGGCCTGGCTCAGAAACAGGCCGGACGGATCGGGAACCTCGACGATGCCACGCTCGGCCATCTCGAAGCACCCCACCTCGTCTGCCGGGCCGAATCGGTTCTTGGACGCCCGCACCAGCCGGAAACCGGAGTGCCTGTCGCCCTCGAAGTTCAACACGACGTCCACCAGGTGTTCCATGGTGCGTGGGCCGGCCACCGTGCCGTCCTTGGTGACATGCCCCACGATGATGACCGGCAGCCCGCGCCGCTTGGCGACGCGCACCAGCGCGGCCGTCACCTCGCGTACCTGAGCCATCCCGCCGGGCGAGCCGTCCGCCTCCGGCGTGCCAATCGTCTGCACCGAATCGACCACCATCAGTGACGGGACAACCTGCTCGACGTGCCCAAGAATGGTACCCAAGTCCGTCTCGGCTGCCAGAAACAGGTCCGACGAGACGGCCCCCGTCCGCTCTGCCCGCAGCCGCACCTGGGCCGCCGACTCCTCGCCCGTCACATAAAGGACGGATCGTCCCGACGACGCCCATTTGGCCGCCGCCGCGAGAAGCAGCGTCGACTTGCCAACGCCTGGTTCGCCGGCCAGCAGCACGACAGCCCCCGGCACCAGCCCGCCACCCAGCACCCGGTCCAGTTCGCCGATGCCCGTCGATATGCGCTTGGCCTCTTCAACGCTGACCTGGCTGATCGGCACCGCTCGCGTCGACGGCAGGACACTGGCCACCTGCGTCAACTTGACGCCCCGCTCACCGACCGACCCCCAGGTGTTGCACTCACCACACCGACCGACCCATTTGGGGGACGTCCACCCGCATTCGCCGCACTGGTATGCGTCGCGACTTTTGCTGTCCACTGCTGTTCTTGCCATGAAAGCGACGCTACCGGCCGCCACCGACAAAAGACCCTGAGTCACCGCCGGCCGTCACCGTGCGCCACCGCCTCGACACACCAAACCGGAGCGCCTGCCGTCCAAGCGGTGGAATTTGGTGCGATCAAGCGAAATTGGTGTCATCCAGCGCCGCCTCAACGCCCAAGGACGTCAAAAACCCCGTCGAGGCGGTGGTTGTTGGAAAGCCAAGATGGACCTTGGCCACTTGCCTCTCCATGCTATGGCCAAAACTGTGGATAAGTCGGCTTCTTGAAGGTCGCCCTGTTGATGGTGCCGATCACGCGTGCTTCATCGCCATAATGCGTTCATGACTACCGAAATCATCGAAGACACCGGACGAGAAACCGGCTGGGGCGACCCACCCCAGACAAGTTGCGCATGCGCAACACATGTGCCTACTGTAGACGTTATGAGCATGCTGCAAGTTCGCAATCTGTCGCGCGCAACCCATGACGAACTGAAGCGCCGCGCCGCGCGCGCCCGCATGAGCCTGTCGGATTACGTCGCCCGCGAGCTGGACACAGTGGTCTCTGTGCCCGACCCAATGGCTTACTGGACGCATGCCGACATGACCGAAGAGGAGTTGGCAGACTACGCCGCGTACTGGAAAGAAGTGGATGCCAACTGGGATCCGGTGGCCACAGGGGCGGCCAACATGGACGAATACATCGTCAACATCATTCGCGAAAGACGGGGACCATTGGGATGACGGCGGTGATAGACGCGTCCGCACTCGTCGAATACCTACTCGTGCGCCCGTTATGGTCACAGGTGGCGACACACCTCAATAACCAAACGCAAGCACTGCACGTGCCGCAGCTGATTTTCCCAGAGACAGCAGCAGCGTTGAAGGGTCTGGAACGCGGCCGCGAAGCGAGACCAGAAGTCTGCTCGCGCGCCGTGAACGACCTCCTGCAATTGTCAGCTCGACGCTGGCCGCTTGAACCGTTGACTCGACGAGCCTGGCAATTGCACCACACTATCTCGGCCTATGATGCCTACTACGTGGCCCTGGCCGAGCACCTTCATGCCCGTCTGATTACCAAGGACGCGCACCTGGCACAGGCCGTCGAGGCGGCAGGGCTTTGCCCCGTCGATCTGATCCAGTGAGTGTCACAACTTGGGCGGGTACTCGCCGCGGAAGACTTTGAAGTTGGCCGCCTGAGCCACGGGACGCACCACCATCCGGTCGATGTTGACGTGAGCTGGGCGGGTACACATCCAGGTGATGGCGTCGGCGATGTCCTCTGCCAGCAACGGCTGCGGCACACCGGCGTAGACGGCGTCCGCCTTGGCCTGGTCGCCGCCGAAACGGTTGACGGAGAACTCGTCCGTGTGCACCATGCCAGGGGAAATCTCACACACCCGGATCGGCTTGCCGGAAAGCTCCAGGCGCAATGCGCCGGCCATCGAGCGCACCGCAGACTTCGCGCCGCAGTAGCCGCCGCCACCCTCGTAGGGCATCTCGGCGGCCGTCGACGACATGAAGACGATCGTGCCCTGAGCCGCTTCCAACGCTGGCAGCAGCGCCTTCGTCACCCTGGCCGCGCCCACCACGTTGAGCTCGAACATGGCAGTCCAGTCGGCTAGGTCGGTGATCGCAATCGGGTCCTGGGCGAAGGCCGCGCCGGCGTTGTTGACAAGCACGTCCAACCGTCCGCCCACCGCCTTGGCCAAAGCGTCCACCGATTCATCGGAGGTGACGTCGCAGGGCACCGCCCGTCCATTGATCTCGGCCGCCAAGGCCTCAATGCGATCGACGCGACGGGCCGCGCAGATGACCGTGAACCCGGCAGCGGCTAGGTCGCGGGCAGTTGCCGCCCCGATACCTGACGACGCCCCGGTGACCAATGCAAGCTTATTTGTCATGGGTTTATTGTCTCACCGAATCTGGTAGATCTGACCCGCTTCGCGCCACGCAGAGCCTGTCACCCGCACAACCTTCACCTGTCACCCCCGCACAACCTTCACCTGTCACCCCCGCACAACCTTCACCTGTCATCCTGCGCGGAACGTAGTGGAGTCGCAGGATCACCGGTGCCCGTTAGACTGGATTCCATGATTGATGTCCGGCTGCTGCGCAGCGACCCCGACTTTCTTCGCACGTCCCAGGCCCGCCGCGGCGAGTCGGTCGCCCTGGTGGATGAGGCGCTGGCCGCCGACGAGACGCGCCGCAAGGCCATCGCCGCGTTCGAGGCACTGCGAGCCGAGCAGAAGCAGGCCGG
>WQYR01000169.1 GCA_009781145.1 Propionibacteriaceae bacterium
CGCAGGATGATGGAAACGGAGGCGCTCAGAATGACGGAAACAGAGCCGCTCAGGATGACGGGGAACAGTCCCTGCGCAAGATGACCGGAGCGGAGGGCGAGGCCCGTCCGAGCCTGTTCAGGAGTTTTCAGGGACGCTTAGTCGATCTTGCTTGACGAGATATGGCTTTTCGTCCCCTGAAATTATCGCTCACTTAGGGGACGAAAACCCCAATCTCGTGACTGTGTGATGGTTGGTGTCGCAACAGTCATCGAAGCATGGCGGCGTCCGTCCTTGGGCGCGTGTGTCATAATAGATGGTGAGAGTGCCACACCTGGTGGCTCTCGTGCGCAACTTGAGTGATTGCTTACCGCGACGCTTGACGTGTTCTCGTGACACGGCCAAGTCGACCGCGGAGAACCACCTGGGTGCGCCTAATTGGCTTCCGCCTGGCGGCGGTTCGGCAGGTTTTGGCTTGCTGTATCTCCGTTTGGCCATACCCGCGTTATGCGGTTAGGAGAGCGAAATGCTCGACGATACGACACCACACGATGACCTTCCCAAGCCGCCGTCTGGGCGGCGCTCAGCCGTCCGTCCGGCTGGCCCGCCCGTTGAACATGTGGTCTTCAAAGAGCCGGTAGCGCCACCGGCGCAGACTGCGGCAGACGCTCCAGCCGATCATCCGGCCGAGCCGAGGCGCAAGCGTCCGCCGCGGCGTCCCGTCAAGCCTTTAGTGGCTGACCAGGAGGTTGCCGCACCGGTTGAGCCAAGCCCCGAACTGCCCGAAGAGGCTGCGGCGGCCGTCAAGCCGACGCGTGCCCGCCCGTCCCGGGCCAGGGCCGTCAAGGCACCCGACGCCGCCGCGGCTGAAGTGGCCGAAGAGGTTGGCACAGCGCTTGCCAAGGTGGAAACCAGGCGGGGCCGCAAGCCTGCCGCCGACACCCAGGCGTTGGCCCATCTGGCTGAAGCCATCGCAGAAGCACCCGCTGAACAGTCAGCAGGCGGCGATTCTGATGTTGTCGAGGGTGCTGAGGGGGAGTCGTCTTCGACGCGTCGTCGTCGCCGTCGGGGTGGACGTCGCAGGCACCGCTCGGACGACCATGAGACGGTGGAGTCCGGCGAGTCGGTCGTCGAATCTGAGGGTGAACCCGCCGCTGACGAGTCAGCCGAAGGGGACGAGGAGTCGGTTGGCCATCGCCGTCGCCGTCGCCGTCGCCGCCAGGGCGAAGAGGCTGTGGCCGCCGATGACGACCCGGCCGATGTAGAGGTGCGCGTGCGCCAGACCCGTCGTCGCAGCAAGGCTGGTACCAGCGACGAGGTGGCCGGCATTGACGGTTCGACGCGCATCGAGGCGAAACGTCAGCGACGCAAGGAAGGTCGCGCCACCGGGCGTCGGGCGCCGATTCTGACGGAGGCTGAATTTCTGGCTCGCCGCGAGTCGGTTGATCGAATCATGGTCATCAGGCAGCTACCGGAGTATTCACAGATCGCCGTCCTTGAGGACGGTGTGCTGGTCGAGCATTATGTCGACCGGGCGTCGGCCACGTCACTGATTGGCAGCATCTATCTGGGCAAAGTGCAGAACGTGCTGCCCAGCATGGAGGCCGCGTTCGTCGACATTGGGCGCGGGCGCAATGCTGTGCTCTACGCCGGCGAGGTTGATTGGGAGGCCTACGGCGAGAAGGGCGCCAACCGGAAGATGGAAGAGGCTCTGACGCCAGGCCAGCAGGTTTTGGTGCAGGTGTCGAAAGATCCGGTCGGGGCCAAGGGCGCGCGCTTGACAGCGCATATCTCGCTGCCCGGGCGTTATGTGGTCTATTCGCCGGACGGCCAGCTTTCGGGCATTTCGCGGAAGTTGCCTGACACCGAGCGTTCACGGCTCAAGGGTGTGCTTGGCCAGATCATTGGCGAGGAGGCGTCCGTCATTGTGCGCACGGCCGCCGAGGGCGCCAGCTCTGAGGAACTGGTGCGCGATGTTGAGCGGCTGAAGGCCCAGTGGGAGGTCATCGAAAAGAAGGTGGCCAAGGGCGGGGCGCCGCAGCAGCTTTATGTGGAGCCCGATTTGATGTTGCGCATTGTGCGTGACTTGTTCACCGAGGACTTCCAGCAGTTGGTGGTGGCCGGAAATGGCGGCCCCGAGGACGCGTATGAAATCGTCGAAGCCTATGTGCAGCACGTTGCCCCGACACTGACGGATCGCCTGGTGCGCTGGGACACGGAGGCTCAAGGTGACCCGTTTGCCCAGTACCGGGTGGACGAGCAGATCGCCAAGGCGTTGGAGCGCAAGGTGTTCTTGCCGTCGGGCGGGTCGCTGGTCATTGACCGCACCGAGGCGATGACGGTTATCGATGTGAACACGGGCAAGTTCACCGGCTCGGGCGGCAACCTTGAAGAGACGGTGACCCGCAACAACCTGGAGGCGGCCGAGGAAATCGTGCGGCAACTGCGTTTGCGTGACATCGGCGGCATCATCGTTGTCGACTTCATTGACATGGTGTTGCCAAGCAACCGGGAGTTGCTGCTACGTCGCCTGGTTGAATGCTTGGGTCGTGATCGTACCCGTCACCAGGTGTCAGAGGTCACTAGCTTGGGTCTGGTGCAGATGACGCGCAAGAAGATAGGGACGGGCCTGGCCGAGGCTTTCACCGACCAGTGCGACTGCTGCGAAGGCCGGGGCTACATCCGTCACGACACCCCAGTGGATTCCCAAGCTCCGTCCGACGGTGGAGACCGCAAAGCCCGCCGCGCGGCCAAGAAGAAGAGCTGATAGCGGTTCTCATTCAGGTGTCTTTTCGTCGCTGCGGATCACCTTGATGTCGGTGCTGGCGGCCCAGGTGGCTATGTCGTCGCGACGCAAGGCCGCGGCCATCATGTCGGGAAACTGGTCTGGTGTGCAGGCGAAACACGGTATGCCCAGGGCGGCGACCTGGGCGGCCATCGCGTGGTTGTAGCTGGGGCGTCCCTGATCCGTCAGGGCCAACAGCACAATCACGTTGACACCGGACCTCACCAAGGCGGCCAGCCTTTGAAGCATCGAGTTGGCCTCCCCGCCGACATAAAGATCGGATATCCAGATGAAATGGGCTTTGGACGGACGCTCAATCAGGTTCGCGCTGTAGGCGAGAGCCGGGTCGTCGTCATTGCCGCCGCCCAGTTGAATACCGAACAACATATCCACCGGGTCGGCCAACTGATCGGTCAGGTCGACCACCGTCGTGTCGTAGCACACCAACTTCGTTGACACCACCGGCAGTGACGCCATGACCGCCGAGAAGATCGAAGCATAAATCACCGACGTCGTCATTGAGCCCGACTGGTCAACGCACAAAACCACCTCGTCCAAATCGACAAGCCGGCGGGTTTTGCGCCGAAAGCCCACCAGCTTTTCCGGTACGACCGTGCCGTACTCCGGCTGATAATTCCGCAGATTTGCCGTTATGGTGCGGGGCCAGTCGATGTCACGATCGCGGGGGTGGAAAGTTCGCTGGCTACGGTCGACGGCGCCGCGAATCGCCTCGGCCGTCTTTGCCTCCAGCTTCGCCACCAATTGGGCCACGATATTGGCAATGACGGCTCGCGCCATTTCCTTGCTCTTGTCCGGCATGACGGATTTCAGCGATATCAGGTCCGCCATC
>WQYR01000170.1 GCA_009781145.1 Propionibacteriaceae bacterium
ATTCAACGAGGCGACGGCAAGGGGCGCCGACGCGGCGATCTTCCTGCGCGACCTGCACGCCGATTCCGACTCGCGGCTGGACCCGCAGGCCTACGTGCTACGTCCGGACGTGGTTGTCGGCATTGCTGCCGAACTCGTCAAGGAAGAGGACGATTACGAGCGCGGCAAGCTGGCCGCCAAGTTGGCCCTTCAGGCCATGCGGGACGGCCACGCGTCCGGACAGCTGCACCTTGACGATCGCGAAGCGACCTGGCTGGACGATCTGTCGCGCACGGCG
The DNA here is from genome assembly GCA_009781145.1 of Propionibacteriaceae bacterium. Taxonomy (GTDB): domain Bacteria; phylum Actinomycetota; class Actinomycetes; order Propionibacteriales; family Propionibacteriaceae; genus WRGV01. The sequence goes on from WQYR01000170.1 coordinate 278, forward strand.
GATGCGATGCCGCAAACCGCTGAGGAACTGGCCGCAATCGTGGCCGACGATTCCGACGCATATGACCCAAGTAAATACGACCTGTGAAGCACAACCAGAAGGAATGACAAAGATGACAACCGTTGAGAAGCTATCCGAGGCAGTTCAGCAGGGCAAGGCCAAAGACGTCTTGTCGCTGATCGATGAAGGCCTGGCCGAGGGCTTGCCCGCCCAGGACTTGTTGAACGACGGCCTGCTGAAAGGCATGAGCCTGCTGGGCGTCCGGTTCAAGAATAACGAGGTGTTCGTGCCCGAGGTGCTGATCGCCGCGCGGGCCCTGAACAAGGGCACCCAACTGCTGAAGCCCCGCCTGATCGAGGCCGGCGTCGAACCCAAAGGCAAGGCCGTCATCGGCACCGTCAAGGGCGACCTGCACGACATCGGCAAGAACCTGGTGAAGATGATGCTGGAAGGCGCGGGCTTTGAGGTCGTCGACCTTGGAGTCGACGTGGCCGACGGGGCCTTCGTTGAGGCCTTGCGGGAAAACACCCCCGACGTTCTGCTCCTGTCGGCGCTGCTGACCACCACCATGGAGCAGCAGCGCCTCGTGGTCGGCGCCGTGGTGGACGCCGGGCTGCGCGACCAGGTCAAGATCCTGGTGGGCGGGGCGCCTATCACCGCCAGCTTCGCAACCGAAATCGGTGCTGACGGCTACGCCCCCGACGCGGCCTCCGCCGCCGATCTGGCCGTATCGCTGCTTGACGGGTAGAATCCCCAGTCGTCCGACACAAAGGAGGTGCGACGTGGGCGTTCTGACTCTGTTGTCAGAAGCCGTGCAGAAAGGGCGTGCCGACGACGTTTTGACGCTGATCAACGCGGGGCTGGATCAAGGCCTGGCGGCCGAGCAGTTGCTGGACGATGGCCTGCTGCAGGGCATGGCCACCTTGGGCGAGAGATTCAAGAACAATCAGGCCTGGGTGCCCGAGGTACTGCTGGCTGCCCGAGTGCTGAACAAGGGAATGGACGCCCTCAAGCCGCGGCTGATCGAGGCGGGCCTGACCTCCAGGGGCAAGGCCGTCATCGGTACCGTCGAGGGTGATCTGCACGATATCGGCAAGAACCTCGTCAAGATCATGTTCGAGGGCTCAGGTTTTGAGGTGATCGACCTTGGCACCAATGTGAAGGCGGACGAGTTCGTCGAGGCCGTGAGTGCCCACCATCCAGACGTGCTGTGCCTGTCGGCCCTGCTGACCACCACCATCGGTGAGATGCAGGCCGTCATAGGCGCCGTGGAGGCGGCCGGGTTGCGCGACCAGGTGAAAATCTTGGTGGGTGGCGCACCCGTCACCGAAGACTTGGCGTCCCAGATCGGTGCCGATGGATATGCGGCGGACGCTGCGGCAGCAGCCGACCTGGCGTCCCGGATAATCGCGCTGGCGAGCTGAGGAAATCATGCAAGCAGATATGGAGACCTCAGACAGCAAATGCCAAGCCGCGGCGGCCGACTTGTCGGCCGTGTCCGGCGTCCCGGTGGCGCTGTTCGACTTTCTTGGCCGCAGCCTGCACTTGGACGCCGATTCGCATTTTTGTGCCGCCACCTGCCCGTTGCGGGCCGACGGACGGTGCGATCCGAACGTCGCCCATCAATTCGGCTGTTACGAGGCCGAGCGGTGGGGCGGCCAATACATCTACTACTGCCCGGCCAGCTTGGTATTCGTGGCCACGCTGACCTACGAACAGGGCCTCTCGCGGCATGGGCTGGTGGCCGGCCCGCAGGTGATGGGGCCTGTGGACGACATTTTCGGAGACGTGGACGATGAACTGCGCGGCCTGAGCGGCGCCTTGCTGACGCGCACGACGGCCGAAGTCGGCGCTCTGGCGCGGGTGCAAAGGGGCATATGCGAGACGCTGTCGTCGTCTGCCCCCGAGCCGTCGCCGGCGGAACAGACGTTGGAACCGGTCGGCCTGGTTGAGGCCGTGCACGATTACCCATTCGACGTCGAGCGCCGCCTGGTGGGTATGATCCGCCGCGGCGACCGGGCCGGTGCGGCCGAGATGATCAACCATGTGCTGGCGGCCTTGTATCTGGCCAGCGACGGCGACTTCCCCCGCCTGCGCCAGGGTGCCACGGAACTGATCACTTTGTTCTCCCGCGCCGCCATCGACGGGGGTGCCGACGCCCGCTTGATCTTCGGCGAGAAGCCCACTTTGGACCGCCGCCTCGAGCGCTTCACAACCGTCGACGAGTTGTCGGGATTCCTGGTTGGCGTCTTTGACCGGTTCGTCGGCTATGTTTTCGATTTTTCGAAGTTCCAGCACGCCAACGCCATCCGCCAGGTGGTCGACTACATACGCGCCCATTACGCCGAACGCATCACACTGGCCGACGTTTCGCGCGAGGTGTGGTTCTCGCCCAGCTACCTGAGTTCGGTGTTCTCGTCGGAGATGGGCACGGGCTTCGCCGCATACCTGCAGACGGTGCGCGTCAACAAGAGCAAAGAACTGCTGCTGGGCACCCATCAGACCATCGCCGAAATCTCACAGGCAACCGGGTTCACCGATCAGAGCTACTTCACCAAGATTTTCACCCGCATGGTTGGAGTTTCGCCGACGCAGTTCCGGCGTCAGGAGGTCATTGAGCATGGATAAAGTGCGCGCATCGGCGTCGGGACTGTTGGGTGACGCGCTGCTGGAGGCCGGCCAGTACCTGCCGATGCCCTGCCGTCAGCGTCACACCTGCGGCAAGTGCGGTGTCTACGTGGCTGGCGACGTCGAGCCGCCGGACGCCCTGGAAACCGAGCTGTTGGCGCGGTCGCGTCAACCGGACCTGCCCGGGTATGACTACCGGTTGGCCTGCCTTGCCCACTTCACTGGTGAGGCGTCGGTGGTGGTGTCCAGCATCAGCGGGGTGGTGGTGGCCGATGTGGGCATGGATCTTGCCACCTATGACGGGCCCGACCCGGACAGCCTGGGGTTGGCCATCGACGTGGGCACCACGACCGTCACGGTGCTGTTGTTTCGTCTGGGCAGCCGCGAAAACCTGGCGGACGCCAGCGAGTTGAACCATCAGGTTGTCCACGGGGCGGACGTCCTGAGCCGCATCGACGCCGCCAACAGGCTGGGTGTCGAGCCGCTGCAAACCCTGATCGTCAAGCAGTTGAACGCCATGGTGCGCCAGGTGCTGAATGACGGCGGGGCCGACGGCGCCCAGGTGACGCGGGTGACCATCACCGGCAACACCACCATGCTGCACCTGCTGACCGGGCTTGAGGTGACATCGCTTGGCGTCTCGCCGTTCACACCCGTCACCCTGTTCGGCGAGACGCGCCCGGCGGCGTCAGTGCTGGACGGACTGCC
>WQYR01000171.1 GCA_009781145.1 Propionibacteriaceae bacterium
AAGACGACGGAATACCCGCGCATAGCAGCGTCCCGGGCGACGCCCACGCCCGTGGACCCACCGCCAATGACGACGACATCCGCCGAAAGGTTCCGCATGACAACCACGATAGCCTGAACTCTGCATGACGGCATGCCATCGGCCAAAGACTGTGCCCAACGTCCGCGAAAAGTAACTAATCCTCTGCGCTTGTCATCAGTGGTACCCGAGATTGATGACGGGAACACGACCGCGAACAGTGGGCATGAGCGTCGTTTCTGGCGTTCGCGGTCAGGTGCGAGTGCCCTCTATGAAATCACCAAGTGCATCCAGATTGTGCGCCCAGACGATGGTGAGGCCGTCATCTTGTGCGGCTATGAGGTTATGGGCCTTGAACACACCGGAGATGACTGCGACAGGAATCGTACCGAGTCTCCCGAACTCGGTGATCCAGGTTCTTGCCTTGACTGCTGCGTCGTTGTTGATGCGCTTGACGCTGTTTGTGGACGAGTTGCTGACTTTGCACTCGATTGGCATCCCCCGGCCATCCCATAACGAGACGATGAGGTCAGCTTTCCTTGTTCCAAACTCGGCCTCCCGGCAGAAGTACCCACGAGGGAGCAGGTCCGATACCGTGGTGACCTTCTTTGGCTCGGCCCTGGTCATCCCTATGCCCTCCAGGTACGCTGCCACGGCTTCCTCCTGCACGTTCTTCGCGCTGCGCCGCCGATCCGTTTGCACGCGCTGGGTTGCCATGAGGGCTGTTGTCGCAATGATCGCAGCATACCGCTCAGCCTCGTTTGGCTCGCGGTTCTCAGTGACCCAAGGGAAGCGGTTGCGGTCCAGCGCCATCAGTGCCGTGTCCACGACACGACGGGCGTCTTCGGGCCTTTTCTTGAGTTGGGAGGGCGTGAGGCTGGCGACGTCGGCAAGTACCTTGAGGTCGTCTTCACTGATCGCCGGGGAGGCTAGGTAGCGGACGGCCATGAGTAGGTCGTTCTCTATCACAAACTGGACGGCCTCGGCCTGCAACTTGGTTAGGTCGACGGATCCCTCGATCAGGTTTTCGACGGTGCTTTGGTAACTATCGAATGTGCCGAGGTATTGTTCCAGCGGCTCTTGGAGCCGTTCTTCGCGGAACAAGTCGATGGCTCGCGCGATATCGGCATCGAACTGTTCGGTGGTCCACCGAGGTGGCGTCGCCTGTGGCATCCGTCAAGCTCCTTGAGCGAGAGCCTCCAGGGTCGGGACGGGGATGCGCTCCATCTCTCTCGGCTCAAACTTAGTCAGGCCACCAGCATAAGTGCGACCCTGTCCAAGCGTAACAGCCGTACGCAGGTACTTGGCGAGAAGGTCTAGTTGCGTGTCGCTGATTTGCTGCCGCGGGTACAGGCCGTGGGCGATGTTGATGTGCCTCGCGCCCACATCGTTACGGACGAACGCGGGTGGGCGGCGGGCCATATAGGTCGCGAGCACCGGGGCCGGTTCGCGCAACCCCACGCTGTACCAGGCCCGGCGACTGGACGCTACGTAGCCTTGATCGACTTGCTTACTCTTGGCCGTTCGCAGGAACCGGTCGATACGCTTGCGCTCGGTCAACTCGAAAAGATCGAGGTCGACCGGGAGATCTACCACTACTTTCAGGCCGGCATCGTCGAAGAGGCGCTCCCCAGCGAGAAAGAGCTCGCGGGCCTTCGTCACTGACCGATACAAGACGGCATCAGGGAGGTCGACATCGCTTCTTGAGTGCACCCACACCTTGTTAGCTCCGGTGACCGCGCCCCGGTGGACGCGAACCAACTCTCCAAGTTCAATGTATCCTTCAGGCAACTTGGGTGTCACACGGGTCAGCACCGACCAACGATTGATTTCTGCGAGGCGGACTCTAGAGATGTCGTGCCCTTCTGAAAGGTTTCCCAACTCGCCGATGCTGTCAACTTGATGAACCCGGATTGTTTCCGGATGCGCGCCCACCTCAAAACAGGTAATAGCCCCCGTCACCGTCGCGTCTGCGAACGGCATTGCCTCCGGGGCGAGGACGTGCAGGGACAGGCCACCCAAATCGCCCAGCAGCAGCTCGCGGACCAGTTGTCCGTAGTTCACATCCATCCATTCGCTGCTGGTGATGAAAGCCCCAAAGTCGCCAGGTCGAGCATGTTCGGCAGTGGCAAGGAAGAAGTGGACGTGCAGGCCCGCCAGACCGCTGGCCGCAAGACCGCGCTTGCTGGCGGTCTCCAGAAGCCACGCCTTCCATTCGGGCGCGATCTGGTGGTGGCGTACATAGGGGGGATTGCCGAGGAACAGCGTGCGACCATCGATTTCGGGTACATTGAGCGCGCGGTAGTCCCCGTTTACGACGGACACACGATCATTGAGCCTAAGCACGCCCACAGCGGCCCTCGTCATAAGTGTGGCGACGGGGTCGATATCGGCGGCGATGACGGTCGCGTCCGGGAACGCCCGAGCCGATGCAAGGGCATACCGACCTGATCCAGAGCCCGGATCGATGACTCTCGCAGGGGTTCCGTGCGCCAAAGCCCACCGCACCATGCTGGCGATGATGGGAGCCGGGGTGTATGTCTGTCCAAGTGGCCTCCTATCTTCTGGCGCAACCAGGGAGACGAAGATGTCGCCGAGTGCGTCTTCGCCGCGTTCGATACGATGACGCACCCCGGCAACATCATCCGCGTCATACCATGGACGATGCGCGTCACTCGCCGCGTGGGAACGGTCCACTAGCCGACGCTCGGGTTCGCTCAGTTCGGAGAGGGAGACGCCGAGTTGCATGCAGAGATCGACAAGCCCTTCGATGAGGGGAAGGGTCGGCGCCGAGCGCCCAAGTCTAGGAGGAGTAGTCACGGAGCCTGAACACCCCCCTCGACACCCGCTCAAAGTAACGCCCGTCCTGCAACGCGCTTCGGTAGGACGACGATGGCGCAACGCCGACGAGCGGCTGCACGGCTGCGGCAATCTCAGAGATAGATGCTGGCTTACCATGAGTGGCCAGGAATGTGCGCATGGCCGTCTTCAATTCATTGTGCGGTCGACGAGCCTGTCGCTCACCTTGACTGCTTGCCACGCTACCTCCATGTCGACCGTATACGGTCGACTCTACACTATTCCGCGCCTTCCGCAGGGCTGTGGCGCTCAGATTCTCTAGCACGTAATCGAACATGCGTTCGAGCCTAGTCGACCCATCTGACACTTCCTGCATTCGGTTGGGAGTAGAGATTCGACCGGGCGCCTGAGTGCAAGGCGGAGCGGTGCGGATGTCTCATTTCCGTCAGTACTGGGATGGCTTTCCTCGACTGCCAACGGTGTGGAGGCGGGAGGAAGCCGAAGGCATCGCCTCCCGAAACGCCCCTCGCGACGGAAACACCTTCCACTCGACGATCCACACCAGCATCGGCTGGGGCGGGCCCCATGGCCAGAATTCCGCAATTGGGGTTGACTTGTCCCATCAATAGGGGTAGACCTTCGCCATGACACGGATAAACCAGATCGCCAAACAGCGCGGGCTGGTCGCTGTCTACATAGAGGGTGGCAATCACACGCGTGTCCAGATCGGGCAGGACGTGACCTTCATACCGCGCCACAAAGAGATAAA
>WQYR01000172.1 GCA_009781145.1 Propionibacteriaceae bacterium
CGTGACGTGGCTGCTCGGTGCGCCCGTGCCGGTCTGGCTGCGCGGCGTAGCCGGCTTGCTTGTCGGCGCCGCATTGGCCGCCCTACTGCTCAGCTTGCCGCGACACAAAGACGACCTTTGGGAGGACGGAGCCGTCCTGTGACGACGGAGCCGTCCTGTGACGACGGAGCCGTCCTGTGACGACGGAGCCGTCCTGTGACGACGGAGCCGTCCTGTGACGACGGCGGATCCTGCGACTGCGCTTCGCTGCGCGCAGGATGACGGAAACAGCAGGGCGCAGGATGACGGAAACAGCAGGGCGCAGGATGACGGAAAGAGCAGGGCTCCGGATGACGGAAAGAGCAGGGCTCTGGATGACGGAAAGAACGGGACTCTGGATTCTCTAGCTGGCGCACCAGGCCTGCGACCAGGCGGCCAGGTCGACCTGTGGTGACTCCTGGCCCTGCCAAAGCTGGCTGATAGCCGTCATTGCGCCAGCCCCCAAATGACTGCGGATCAGACCCACCAGCACCTGAGACACGGCATAGGCGGTGTTTTGGGCGGTGGCGTCCGTCCCCCCGAAGGCCGCGTCTGTCGGGGGCGTCAAACCATCGTTACAGGACGCCTTCGCCAGTGCCTGCTCGTCGGCGGCGGTGGAGGGTGACACCGCCACTGCCACGCTTTCCGCCAGACCCTCCGAGACCCATGTGGCACCGGGCGCCACTGGCGTGCCCGATGTCGCCACATGGACGCCCTCATGCGTCAGCAGCAGGGTTTGCTGGTCAAGAGTCAGATTGGCGGTGGTTTGCGGGTTGACGACAATGTGGGCTACCGGGTACTGAGATGAGTCGGCCGCGCCTTCGATCTGTGTCACGGCCCCCGTCGAGGCGTAGTCGGCTGATGACGCCAACCCCAGCACTTGAGCGAAGGCCAGCGCATTCTGCGGCAACTCCACTGTCAGGTTGCCATTCCAGGACGCCAGGTCGCCAAGATCGACGCCAGCCACAGCCTGCTGCGCGGCCTGACCGGCCGAGGCCCAGGATTGGGCGTCTGCCGGGGGTGTGCTCGTGCTGGCCAGCAATATTGCCGTATCGTCACCCAGAATTTGCAGGGGCTGCACCAACCAGATCGGCGCCGGCCTATCGCTTTGCGGTTCCAGGCTAGCCACACGGCACCCGTTGTCGGCGCAACTGGTGGTACCGACCTGGCTGGAAATCGGCTGGATGTCGCCAGGCAGACGCCAGTCGGCCCACAGGCTGCCAGATCGGCCCGCTTTGAATGTCACTTGCGACAATTGCCCCAGGTTGACCCACACCCAACCGCGGATGCCGGTGGCCGTTTCGCCGTTGGTCAGCGTTTTGAAAGTCGTCTCATCGTGCGCCGACACCGCCGCGTTCAGCTTCGTCACCAGTTGGCCGAGGTCGGCAGGCAATGCGGGCGACGGCGCGCAACCAGCAGCGCTGAGCGCTAGAAGGCAAGCCATCAAGCAGACGAAACGTCGTCGCATCAGTGGATCAACGTGGTGGGGTCGAAGTATTGCCCTAACCCATTGATCGCCTGGAAATGCACATGGCAACCCGTGGAAAAGCCGGTGGAACCGACGTAACCGATGATGTCACCTTGTTTGACCTGCTGACCGACCTGCACCATCACCCGCGATTGGTGCCCGTACCCAGTGCTGAAGCCGTACTGGGCGTGGATGATCTCGACATAGTTGCCCAAATCGCCGGTCCAGCCAGCCACCGAGACGAAACCGTCGCCTGACGCCATGATCGGCGTATCGCACTGTTTGGCCAAATCGACGCCGGCATGGAACTCCGGCGAGCCGTAGATCGGGTTGGTGCGCCAGCCGAAAGGCGACGTCATCAGGTAACCGGTAAGCGGCCAGATGAATGCGCCGTCCGGCACGTCGACCGGTGGGCCCTCGGCGGTGGTGCCATTGGCCACCGACGCACCGATTGCGGCTTGCTGCGCTGCCGTCAAGGTGCTGAGCAGCCGCTGTGCTGCTGCCACCTTGGACTGGGCCGACGTGGTCAGTTGCTGTTGCTTGTCCTTTTCGGCCTGGATCTGTTGGATCGTGGTGTCCAAGGTGGCCTCTAGGTCGTCCAGCCTCTGCTGGTTTGACACAAAGCGTGCTACCTGCTCGTCCAGCAGAGTGTTGACGGAAGACACAACCGAAAGATTGGCCAGGAATGTGTCCGGCGAGTCGTTGAACAAGAAAGTGGTGGCCATGCTGATGCCGCTGACCGGGCTCTGGGACGAGACCAACCAGGCGATCGCCGGGCGCATGGCATCGAGCTGTGCCTTCTGAGTTGCGACATCGGTCGTCAACTGCGCCTGCTGTGTTTGCGCGGCGGCAAGGCGTTCCAGCGAATCAGCGTAGTTCGACTGGGCGGTTTGGTACTCATCGTCAAGCTGCTGCAACTGGGCTTTGGCGTCCGAAATCGGGTCAGCGACGGCGCTCGGTGAGCTAAAGGCGAAACCGGCTACCAGCACGGCAAGGCCGCAGCAGGCACCTAGTGCCGCTCGCGCCCTGCCAACCCGCATGGAAGACCTTTCTTTCCCCTACCTGGATATTAGGCGATGATCAAGCCCGGCCCAAATCGGACGCTTCATGTCAGACCAGCCGCCTTGCCGTTGCGTAGGCGCCGTAGATCGGTGCCACCTTCACGCCGGTCGCCGGCGTCGATGCGTGGACGATCAAGCCGTTGCCGATGTAGATGGCGACGTGACTGATGGGGCTGTAGAAGAACACCAGATCGCCCGGAAGCAACTGCGACCGGTCAACCGGGGTGCCGTAGGCTGCCTGGCCGCTGGCACTGTGTGGCAAGCCAATTCCGACCTGGGAATAGGCGACCATCGTCAAGCCCGAACAGTCGAAGGAACCCGGCCCGGCCCCACCATAGGTGTATGGCTTGCCGACCTGCCCCAACGCCCAGGTCACCACCGCTTGCGCGGCGGCGCTGCCGCCGACACCAGGTGTGATATCGCCACCGAAGGACATTTGTGCCGCCAGCATGGCCTGCTGCGCGGCCGTCAGTTGATCGACGATCTTCTGCTGCGCGTCTTGAGCGGTCTTGGCGTCATCAAGCAGTTTCTTCTGCGCATCAACCTCGGTGTTGATGGTCGCGATGGTCGTCGCCAACGTGTCGTTCAGGTCAGCCAGCCGCTGTTGCTCAGAAACATAACGGGCCACCTGCTCATCGATCAAATTGTTGACCGAGGCTGCGGTGGCCATGTTGTTCAGGAAAGCGTCCGGCGAGTCGTTAAGCAAGAAGCTTGCCGTCATGTCGATGGACGCGCCCTGGCGCTGCGTCGTCACGATCCAGGCAATGGCCGGCTTCATCGCGTCAAGCTCGGCCTGCTGCGTCGCGATCTGGGTGGTCAGCTGATCCTGCTGGGCCTGAGCGGTCGCCAAACGCGTCTGGGAGTCGTTGTATTGCTGCTCGATCGTCGAGGTCTGCTGCTCCAAATCGGTCAGCTTGGCTTTGGCGTCGGTGATCGGATCAGCCGAAGCGGTTGGGCCCCCGGCAACCATGCCCGTGACAAGAACTGCCACGCCACATAGTGCTGCCAGAATCGGTCGCACCATCTTGGTCAA
>WQYR01000173.1 GCA_009781145.1 Propionibacteriaceae bacterium
ATGATCGGGCAGCGACCCTGACCGACCACATTGAACAGCCACTGCCAAGCCTCAGGGTTGATCGGCTCACCGACGGTGCCCAAGATTCGCAAGGACGACAGGTCGTGACGCGCCGGCCAAGCGTCGCCGAAACGCAGCAGCGTGCGGACGGCGGTGGGTGACGTGTAGAACGTTGTGATGCCGTACTGTTCGATCAGGTTCCACCAGCGGTCGGGTGTCGGATAGGTCGGCCCGCCTTCGTACAGGAAGATGGTCGCACCGCACAGCAGCGGCCCGTAGACCAGGTATGAGTGCCCCGTGATCCAGCCCGGATCGGCGCTGCACCACCAGCGATCCTCGTCGCGGATGTCGAAGGTGTACTTCAACGTGGTGTAGGTGCCAACCATGTAACCGCCGTGGGCGTGCAGAATGGCCTTCGGGGTGCCCGTCGACCCGGACGTGTACAAAATGAACAGCGGGTCGGTGGCATCCATCTGCTCGGTTTCGCACGCCCCGTGCGCGATCGGCAGGGCGGCCAGGTCGTGGTACCAGTGGTCGCGCAGCGGCTCCATGTTGATCTCTTCGCCGGTGTTCTTGACGACGAGAATGTTCTCGACGGACGCGCTGAAGCGCACGGCCTCGTCGACGATCTTCTTCAGCGGGAAGATCGAGCCGTTGACCCACGACCCGTCGGCGGTGATCACGAGCTTCGATTCGGAGTGATCAATGCGGCTGGCGAGTGCGTCGGGCGAGAAGCCGGCGAAGATCACCGAATGGATGGCGCCGATCTTCGCGCAAGCCAGCATGGCAAACACAACTTCCGGGATGCGCGGCAGGTAGATCGTCACCCGGTCACCCTTGCGAACGCCCATTGACTTCAGGACGTTTGCCCAGGAGATCACTTCGCGGTTCAGCGAAAAGTACGAGTAGCTGCGTTCCGAGCCGTTCTCGCCTACCCAAATAAGGGCAAGCTTGTTCTTGTACGGCCCGCTGAGGTGACGGTCAATCGCGTTGTGGACGATGTTCGTCTTCGCTCCGGTGTACCACTCGAAGAAGGGGGCCTTCGAATCGTCGACTACCTTCTCCCAGGGGGTGAACCATTCCAACTCTTTGGCCCGGTCCTCCCAGAAACCAATCGGATCTGCGCTCGCGGCATCGCGGAACGTCTCTGGGTCGATCGAGCCTTCGGCGTAGGCGAATGGCGGATTAGGGTTGACAAATTCGCTAGTGGACTCGCTCATCATTTCCTCCATCGTTGGATCGTCGTTCAGGAACCCCTGAACTGTTGGTGTCAGTCACTTTCTCCGAAAGTGAAACGAAGAACCGTACTTTAGTGACCAGATGTTACAACTGATCGAACGTCCAAAACGCGAGAAAAAAACTTACGAGGGCTGGTCGGCCTGAGCCTGGACGGCTGTGATCGCGATTGTTGAGACAATGTCTTCGACCAACGCGCCACGGCTCAAGTCCGTCACCGTCTTGTTCAAGCCCTGCAGCATCGGGCCGACGGCCACGACGCCAGCCGTGCGTTGCACCGCCTTGTAAGTGATGTTTCCGGCGTCCAGGTCGGGGAAAATGAACACCGTGGCTTGGCCCGCCACCGGCGAGCCGGGCATCTTCATTTGGCCCACGGTCGGATCGAAGGCGGCATCGAACTGCAGCGGCCCGTCGACCATCAGGTCGGGACGGCGCTCGCGCACCAGCTTGACTGCCTCAGTGACGGCGTCCACATCTGGGCCGGCGCCGGAGGTTCCCGTCGAGTAGCTGAGCATGGCGATGCGCGGCTCGATGCCGAAGGCCGCGGCGGTATCCGCCGACGATGTCGCGATGTCGGCCAACTGCTCCGGCGTCGGGTTCGGGTTGACCGCGCAGTCGGCGAAGTACAGCACCCGGTCGGGCATGCACATGAAGAAGGCGCCTGAGACGATGCTGACGCCCGGTTTCGTCTTGATGATCTCGAAAGCCGGACGGATCGTGTTGGCCGTCGTGTGGGTGGCGCCCGAGACCATGGCGTTGGCCTCGCCGAGGTACACCATCATGGTGCCGAAATAGCTGGGGTCGGTCATCTTGTCTCGCGCCTGCTCCAGCGTCACGCCCTTGGCGGCGCGGATCTCGGCATACTTGGCGGCGTAGCGATCAAGGCGTGCCGCGTCGTTCATGGAGACGATCTCGACATTGGACAGGTCGAAGCCCATGCCCTTGGCTTTTGCCGTCACCTCGTCTGGTTCACCTAGCAGCACCATCTTGGCGACACCGCGGTGGGACGAAATCATCGCCGCCTCCAAGATGCGGGCGTCATCCGATTCGGGTAGAACAATCGTCATCGGGTTGGCCATGGCCTGCTGGGCCACGTCATATTCGAAGCGATGCTGGGTGCGGATTGACCGCAGGGGCTGGTCGAGACGGGCGACCAGGTCGTCCACGTCGGCCCACTCGGCGAGCAGCGACCGCAGCGCCGCCACCTTGCGGGGTGTGACGGTCGGGGTTCCCTGCATGCCGGCCAGTATCTGCGCCGATCCGAAGGTGTTCGCTGCCACCATGCCGATTGCGAAATTGCAGGGCACGCGATCAATCAACTCGACAATCGTGTCGGGCAACTCGTACCCGCCCACTAGCACAATGGCGGCCAGGCGCGGGAAGTTTTCGTCCGTCTGCGACAGCATGACGCCGGGCAGCAGATCGACGCGGTCGGACGCCATGATCAGCGTCGTGTCGTCAAAGATCCTGTGAAGCAGGTTGGGTAGCGTCATGCCAGCGACGGCGACGTGCAAGGACTCGCGGTTGAGCGCCGCCTCGTCGCCCTTCCAAACTGTGGCCCCCAGCGCTTTGAACTGCTCGCCGACGGTTGGCGCCGCCAGGACGGGGTCTTCCGGAATCGCGGCCGTGAACAGCCCGCCGAAGATGTCCAGACGCTTTTTGACGTCATCCACCAGCGGTGGGTCAATCCGGCTGGCCACCACACCGAGTACGGTGTTGTGGTTGGCCTGGAACTCGTGGACGGCGTACTGCGCCGAACGCACCACCTGGGCGGCGGTCTTGCCGCGCCCCTCCACCAGGACGACAACAGGCGCGTCCAGGTTGGCGGCAAAGCGCGCGTTCAGGCTGACCTCGACGGGCGCCGAGACGTCATCGAAGTTCGACCCGATGACCACCACCGCGTCGAAGCGTTCGCGCAGACCGCCCATCTTGGCGACCAGGGACGACATCACCTGATCGGGGTTGTCGGCGATCTCGTCATAGGTGGCGCCGATGACCTCAGGCAGAGTCTGTTCGAGGTGGCAGATCTTGAGCAATGCCTCGGCCAACGCGTCGTGTTCGTAACTGCGCACCAGCGGCCGGAAAATGGCCACGCGGTCGCCGTCGGCCTGAAGTTTATCGATGACACCAATGGCCACAACGCGCTTGTTGGATAGCGCTTCGGCCGCGGCAATGTAGATCGTCTTGGTCATGTACCAAATCTATCAAGGCAAAATCGGGCCCATTGAGTTGGGCTGTCACATGATAGCGGGGTGTTCCGGCTGGCCCGATTCACAAACGTCCGCCTCGACGGCGGAAATCAGACGTGGGGG
>WQYR01000174.1 GCA_009781145.1 Propionibacteriaceae bacterium
AACCGGCCTTCCGCCCGCCATTACCGGCGCTCCTCCGCTGCGCTGCGGACCGCCCGTTCCTGTTGGTTCATCCACCACGATGGAGTGCCGAAAGAACATCGATCTAGTCAAAATAGACGATCGGCTTGATCAGGTCTGGTGGCTTCTGTGACATCAGGTCGAACGCTTCAGGTAGGGCGTCCATCCCCTGGAGCCTGTGGGTGATCAGTTTGGTGGGGTCGATGCGTCCGTGTTTGATGAGTTGCAGCAGGCGGGCCAACTGGGCGCCGCCGCCGGGACAGAAGGTGCCGCGGATGTCCTTGTCAGCCATGCCTAGGCCCCAATCGACTAGGGGCATCGTCAGGCTGGCGGCTTGGTCATAAAAGTTGATGTTCGAGACGATTCCACCTGGTTTGACTATCCGAACCGCCGCAGCGAGGGTCGCGGCGTCGCCGCCGGCGACTATGACCTTGTCAACGTCCGGCGCGCACTGAAGAATTTGGGCAGTGAGCTCGTCGGCGTCAGAAGAGTGACGGACGATATCGGTGGCGCCGTACTCCAGAGCAACCTTGCAGGTGACGTCCCGTCCCCCCACTGCGACGACGCGACCGGCACCCCGCAGCACCGCGCCGGCGACGGCCATCAGGCCGACCGGGCCGATACCGATGACGACGACCGTCTCGCCGAACTGGATGTCGGCGGCCTCTGCACCCCGCAGACCGGTGGGCATCATGTCGGTGGCCATCAGGGCGGCTTCGGGTGTCACACCATCGGGGATCAGCGCCAGGTTGGCGTCCGCCTGGTTGACGTGCGCCAGCTCGGCCATGACACCGTCCTTGTAGCCGACAAACTTGAAGGATCCCTCCTCCTCGGTGTCATGCCCGACGGTGCGGGGGCGTTGGACGCCGGGCGCCAGCCAGTCGGGGGTGACGCAGGGGACGGCAACGAGGTTGCCCACCTTGAAACGGGTGACGAGTTCGCCCACCTGGACGATTTCACCGACAGCCTCGTGCCCAAGGATGCGGTCAGTGCGTGGCGCCGCCCAACCGGCAGCTACCCTGACGTCCGAAGTGCAAGGCGCGACGATAGTGGGACGGATGACGGCATCCAAAGGTCCGCACTGGGGCTCCGGTTTGTCCAACCACCCGACATCCCCGACTTTTCGCATCCCAAATCCACGCATAGGAGCAAGCCTAATCGGTCCGCTCAATCCTGAATGACCGAGGCAGCCAACCATCCAGTGGCGCTCGTCCCGATGACAGGACGACTCTGCCGGGAATCCTCGGTGGGCATTAGTTGGACGCCCAGGTAGCAACTTTGACCAATGGGACGGCAGGCACTCCCTGCTGATTCACACACCGCCGCCTCGGCAGCCGAACTTTGGGTGACCATGATCGAGGCGGACATTTATGAACGGATTTGCGCGTTCTGACGCCACACCCCGCCGCCTCGGCGGTGCTCACCATCAAATTGGCCTTCGAGGCGCCGTTTTCTGAATCCAGCTCAGCCACTGGAGTTCGCGGCGGGCAGTTGTTCAACTCGTCCAGGCTTCCCACAGCTTGGCGTACTCGCCACCCAGGGCCATCAGCTCGTCGTGGGAGCCCAGCTCGACTATCCGCCCGTCGATGACGACGGCGATTCGCTGTGCGTCATGGGCGGTGTGCAGGCGGTGGGCGATGGCAACTACCGTCCGCCCCTCCAGCAGCGCCGACATGGAACCCTCCACGTGACGAGCCGTCAGCGGGTCAATCAGCGATGTCGCCTCATCCAGGACGAGCGTGTGCGGGTCGGCCATTACAAGCCGGGCCAACGCGATCTGCTGTGCCTGCGCCGGTGTCAGGAACTGACGTCCAGACCCCACCATTGTGTCGATACCGTCCGGCAGGCGCCGCACCCAATCGTCCGCCTGGACGGTGCGCAGGACATCCCACACCAGGTCGTCGGCATCGGCAGGCGAGTCATCGGCAGGGAGGTTTTCCACGAGTCGGGGGCTCGGGGGTGTAACCGCTGCGTTCCGAAGGAGCGCCGGTTTAGGGGGCCCCCCGGAGAGAAGGGAGGCGGTAGGATGCCGTGAGGCATCGCCTCCCGGAACGCCCCCCGCGACGGAAACACCTTCTTCCGATGGCTCGCCCGTAGACCTGGGCAGATCCTGCGACTCCACTCCGTTTCGCGCAGGATGACGGTGATCAGGGACGGGCTCACGACGGACGATGCCCAGATCGCTGGCGACATCCGGCATGGCTAGCAGGATGTTGTCGCGGATGGTGCCGACGAAGACGTGGTGCTCTTGGGTCACTAGGGCCACTTCCGTGCGTAGGCGCTCCAGAGGCAGGTGCATGACGTCGACGCCGCCGACCTCTACGGCCCCCAGCCGGGGCCCGTTGATTCCCGCCAGCAACCGACCCAACGTCGACTTGCCCGACCCGGACGGGCCAACCATCGCCAGCCGCTCGCCTGGCTTGAGGTCCAGCGTCACGTCATGCAGGACGTCTCGTCCCTCCCGATAGGCGAACGTCAAATCATGCCCGATGAGGTGCTCGTCCACCGGTTGCTCGTCCGTGGGGGTGCGATCAGGTGGGACGGCAGCGATGCCCAGCAGGCGCTCGGTCGACGAGACACCGCCCTGCATCTGGTTGAGCGTCTGGACGACCTGCTCCAGTGGGCTGATCACCTGTTGTAGGTAAAGCGTGGTGGCCGCGATCTGACCGAGCGTCACCCAGCCGTTGCTGTAACCCCAAGCCCCCAACACAAGGGCAAATGCTAATGGAAGCTGATACGTCAACCCCGTCCCCAGGAACAACTGATAGCGCAACCCGGCGGTGTAGATCTCCATCTGGGCGGCCATTTCGATGTCCTCGTCAGTCTTGGCGACCCGTGCCTGCTGCAGGTTCAGCGCCTCGACGGTGCGGGCGCCCTCAACGCTCTCAGTCAGGCTGGAATTGATCTGCGAATAGAACCGTCCCTCCGCAATGTAGCCCTTCGGCGCGTGCGTGATGTAGTGACGGACGGAGAAAAACTGCGGTATGAAAGCCAGGATCAACGGCACCGCCAGCATCCACGAATTGAGGATGATGGCGACGATCGTCAACAGCGCCTGCACCCCCGAGATGACGAAAACCGGCAGCGCCCAGCGGATTGACGCCGCCATGTTGCCGACATCGCGCGTCACGCGGGTGACGAGATCACCTGTGCTGGCGGATTCAACCTTCGAGACGGGCAGACGCAGCACCGTCCGGATGATATGTTCGCGGGCGGCGGCCAGGGTGTCGTAGCCGATGCGCGTTGCCAAGGCGCGGGCCAGGAAATATAGCCCTGCTTGCAGCATCAGTACGCCCACGAGAGTCAGGCACGTCGGCCCTATGGTCGCCATCACAGAGTCCGTGACGCCAGGTGTGGTCACCTGGTTGATCAAGTTGCCCAGCACCCGCGGCACAATCAGACCCGCGATCGCCGACGCCGCGTTGGCAACGATCAAAGTGGCGGCCAGACCTTTGCGCTGCCCCAGCATCCCTCCAATGAAACTGGTGACGGCCTTGTTGTCCGCCACGGGCAGGCCCAGCGC
>WQYR01000175.1 GCA_009781145.1 Propionibacteriaceae bacterium
AGCATGGCCTTTTCAGCCGGCCTTGCCACTCACACACTGATCAGGACGGAATGACATGCCAACCACACACACCATTGTTATCGACGGTCAAAAAGTCGAATTGACGCCCGAACTGATCGAGCGCTACGACGTGCCAGGCCCGCGTTACACCAGTTATCCGACGGCCCCGATGTGGAAAAACGATTTCGGGGTTGACGACGCCAAACGCGTCATCGCTGCGTCGAACGAGGCGGCGGACGGCGTGGTGCGCCCGCTTTCGCTTTACACGCACCTGCCGTTCTGCGAGCAGCTGTGCCTGTTCTGTGGCTGCAGCCTGATCGTCCACCCAAAGACGGCTGGACGCACGCCCGACAACGATCGTGCCGGCGCCTATCTCGCGACCCTGAAGCATGACATTGAGCTTGCCGGCGAATTGGTGGACGACGCCCGTCCCGTCGTCCAATTCCACTGGGGCGGCGGCACACCAACCTACTACGAGCCCGAACAACTGGAAGAACTGTTCAACTGCGTCAAAGCGAACTTCCATTTCGCCGACGACGCGGAAATCGGCGTCGAGGTTGACCCGCGCGTCACCACGCCCGCACACCTGGAAACACTGCACCGCCTGGGCTTCAACCGCATCTCGATGGGCGTGCAAGACTTTGACCCAGAAGTACAAGAAACCGTCAAGCGGGTCCAGTCGCTCGAAATGGTGCAAGACATGGTTACGCGCTGCCGTGAGCTGGGCTTCGAGTCGGTGAACATTGACCTGATGTACGGGTTGCCTTTGCAAACCGCTGCCAATTTCGCCAAGACCGTCGACGCCGTGATCAAGCTGAACCCGGACCGCATCGCCCTTTTCAACTACGGCCATGTGCCGTGGATCAAGAAGTATCAGCAGATGTTGACCCCGCTGCTGCCCACGCCAGACGTCAAGGTGGATATTTTCCTGATGGCTGTCGCCGCACTGACGGCCGCCGGCTACACCTACATCGGCATGGACCACTTCGTCCACCCGGACGACGAGTTGTGCGTCGCCCAGCACAATGGCACGTTGCACCGCAACTTCCAGGGCTACTCCACAAAGGCCGGCGCCGATCTACTGGGCTTCGGCATAACGTCAATCGGTGAAGTCGGCACGTCATATCTGCAAGACTGGCGTGACATCGACCACTGGCGCGAGGCCATTGAGGCTGGCACATTGCCGATCATGCGTGGCTGCGAGCTTTCCGGGGACGACGTCATCCGCCGCGCCGCGATCAGCGACATCTTGTGCCAAACGGTTATTGACAAGCCGTCTTTCAGCAGCCAGTTCGGCATTGACTTCGACAGCTATTTCGCCGCTGACCTGCCCAAACTCGAGCCGATGGCCGCCGACGGGCTGGTCGAGCTGACACCCGATGCCATTAGAGTGACGCCCCTGGGTCGTTTCTTCCTGCGCAATGTGGCGATGGTTTTCGACGCTTACCTTGACCCCAATTCTGAAAGACCGATGTTCTCCCGCACCGTCTAGCCTGCAAACCTTGCATGGTCATGGCCAAGCGAACCCCAAGTTTGATGTAGGTGGCTTCAACCTAATTGATCTAATCAAACGGTCGTGCGCGAATCAGCCTCGCGCGCCCTTATGCTGACATGACATTGACGCTATCGCTGCGGCCTGGCGCACATGCTCGACGAAGGTTTCATTGGGGTCGTCGGGGTCGCCACCGTCCCTCACCAAGAAGTAGGCCAGGGCCCCGTGGAACACGTCCCCTGCCCCCAGCGTGTCGACCACGTCCACCTGCGGCACCGGCACCTCGCTGGCATAACCGTCGTTCAACACCCTTATAGGCTGGGCACCTCGCGTTTGAACGGCCCGCCGGCAGCCGGCTTTGTCGACGAACTGCAAGGCGTCCCCACCACCTGGTGGGACGAAATCCTGCGAGACGGCGGCGATGTCCACGAGCTTGAGCAGTTCGTCCGTACCGTCCTTCCAACTGCCGCCGTCGAACAGCACCGTGATGCCCCGGTCGCGGGCCGTGCGGCACAGGCTGATGGCCGTTGACATGTGATGCCCGTCCACCAGCAGCATCGTCGCGTCGTCCAACTCGTGGCCAGTCAGCGGCAGGTTGGCGCGGACCGAAAGCGCATTGTGCGAGACGACTGTGCGGTCGCCGGTCGACTGGGTCACCATGACGGTGGACATTGACGGCTCGCCTGGTTCGTCGTCCAAAAGATCGACGGCGTCAACACCCAACGCGCGCAGGCGCCCCAGAGCGAACTCCGTGAGCAGGCTTGCACCGATAGCCGTCACAAACCGCGTCGGCATGCCGAGCATCCGGGCAGTCGCCGCCGCATTGGCGGCGGGACCCCCGAAGTCCAGATCAGAGTCGACGGCGACGATCTTCTGGTTCGCCTGGGGGACGGCGTCCACAGTCAGCCGGTGGTCAACCGTCAACAAACCGAACGCAACAATGCCCATGGCCATACGATACAACCATAACCGTTTCACTTAACGCCGCTTCGGCGGAGTGAATTGGGCTCTCTGCCGTCGAGGTGGCGCTGTATGGCGCAATCTCGGCGTCTTGGCGTCATTAAGCACCGCCTCGCCGAGGCAGGAGGACAAGACAGTCGCTGAGGCGGCGGGTTTTGGCTGACGTGGCCAGATCGGCTCACTGCATCAGTTTGACTTCGCGGTCGCAGCGCGCCACCACGCCAGGGTCGTGGGTCAGCACCAGCAGTGCACCCTCCGGCAGAGTCGTCGCCCAGATGTCGTCCATCAGCTTTTGCGCGGTTTCGGCGTCCAGATGCTCTGTCGGCTCATCCAACAGCGTCAACGCCGGGCGTGGACTGATCACCAATATCCGGGCCAACGCGACTCGGCGGGCCTCACCACCAGACAAGGTGGTGCCATCCTCGCCAACGATGCGATCCGGCGCCAGGTAGGGCAAACCGGCGCGACGTAGCGCCTCCACCACGTCATCGTCACTGGCATGCGGGTTACCAATGCGGACGTTCTCCGACACCGTGGTCGTGAAAATATGGGCGTCCTGCGCCAAATACCCGACGCTCGGGGCGACATCCAACTCGCCCGCCCGCGGCGGTATCAACCCCAGCACAGTCGCCGCCAGCGTCGTTTTGCCGATTCCGGACGGCCCCGTCACCGCAACCGCCTGCCCCGGCTCCACCGTCAACGACAGATCCTCCACAATGACAGGGTTGTCCGGCCATCCAATCGCCAGGCCGTCCAACTCCAGAACATGCCGCATAGCTGCAGTCACCTCTGTGGGTAAACCAACCGGGAACGGGCGGTCCGTAGCGTAGCGGAGGAGCGGCGGTATGGCGGGCGGAAGGCCGGTTCGAGCTGGCGACGGCGGAGACGCCTGCCCAGGCCGGGTGGCCACTTGATTGTGCGTCGAGTACGGCGTCTGTGCGCTCGGGGCCGGCTGGAGCCCGGCGCTGGGCTCAACACCACTCGGGTCAACATCACCGCTCGGCTCAACATCACTGACAACGCGGTCACCGACACCCAC
>WQYR01000176.1 GCA_009781145.1 Propionibacteriaceae bacterium
ATCAGGTCGACGCCTTCGGTGGCTGTGACCTTTGCCCACACAATGTCGCCGACTTTCGGCATTGCGGCACCGGTTGGCCAGGTCAGCGTCGTCACCCCGTCGACTTCCGGGCCTTGCTGGGCGGCCCGGCCGGCAACACCGTCATCGATCGATTCGACAAGCACCTGAACCTGCTCACCAATGCGCTCGGCCGCGCGGGCCTCAGTCACCCAGGTCGCCAGGTCGAGGGTGGCGCTGCACCGGGCATCGATGACGTCCCGGGGCAGGTGCCCGTCCATCTTGTGGGCCAACGTGCCCTCCTCGTCGGAGTAGGCGAAGACGCCGATGGCGTCAGGCCTGGCCGCCTCGAGGAAAGCATGCAGGGTGGCGACGTCCTCTTCCGTCTCGCCGGGGAAGCCGACGATGGCACTGGATCGAACGCCCGCCTGCGGCGACAGCGCCCGCACCTGCTGAAGCAGGTCGAGGAATGCGTCACCATCGCCAAAGCGCCGCATTCGCCGCAGCAGCGGGCCCGACGCGTGCTGGAAACTCAGGTCGAAATAGGGCACGACGTTGCCCGTTGACGCCATCGTCTCCAACAAACTGGGCCGGATTTCGGCTGGTTGGAGGTACGACACGCGCACCCAGTCGAGCCCGTCCACCCCGGCGAGTGAGCCCAGCAGGGCTTCCAGTGCCCGGGTCTGCCCGAGATCCTTTCCGTAGGAAGATGAGTTTTCGCTGACCAGCATGACCTCGCGAACACCCTGGCTGACCAGCCATCGCGCTTCGGCGACGATGTCGGATGCCGGGCGCGACTGAAAGGGCCCCCTGATGGCTGGTATGGCGCAGAAAGCACACCGCCGGTCACAACCGCTGGCGATCTTCAGCGGCGCGTACGGGCCGGCGTCCAAGCGTCGCCGCGGCCCGTCATCCATCGTTTGTGCGCTCAAGGCAGCTTGGGGACGTCCGCCCCCCAAGACTTCTCGCAGATGGTCGCCGATGGCCGGGTACGTGGCGAAGCCCAAAACGGCGTCGACTTCGGGCAAGGCCTCATCCAGTTCGGCGCCGTAACGCTGCGCGAGGCAGCCAACGGCAACCACCTTGGCCCCCGGCTTCCCGTCACTGGAAGCGGCCAAAAGGGCATCGATCGAGTCCTTTTTGGCCGGCTCGATGAACCCACATGTGTTGACGATGATCAGATCTGCCGTCGCCGGGTCGTCCGTCACTTCAAAGCCATCGGCGGCGATGCGTCCCGCCAGGTGCTCGGAGTCTGTCTCGTTGCGGGCGCAGCCAAGCGTCGTGAAAAAGGCATGGGGTTTCGGTGCTGGCTTGGTCATTTCGTCTCCCAGTATGTCACGCCGGGAATGTTTGGCGCCGAGGCGTGGTTATTTCTACGTGATTTCGCCTTTATTCCGAATCTACCTTGGTGCGGCCCTACGAAGCGCCCGCGCGGCCCAGGGCCGCACATTGAGTCAAGTGGCGCTGCGAGCCGGAATCAGCCTGGGGTATCTATCCGAGGTCGAACGCGGCGTCAAAGAGGTCTCCAGCGAGATGTTGGCATCGATCTGTGACGCTCTCGGCGTCCCGCTATCTCATGTTTTGACTGTGGCAGCCCGTGGGGCGTTGACCTCCGAGACGGAGTCAAGTGCCGCCATGCC
This sequence comes from Propionibacteriaceae bacterium, assembly GCA_009781145.1. GTDB lineage: Bacteria > Actinomycetota > Actinomycetes > Propionibacteriales > Propionibacteriaceae > WRGV01. Next base: position 1,638 of record WQYR01000176.1, read on the forward strand.
GCTGGCAGCCTAGCCAGGTCGTCTGCTGAAGCCCTGGGGTGTCGGCCGGAACCCCGCAGCCTTCAGTAGGTCTTTCCCGCCCCATCCGACGCAGGCTTCGTCGTCGACGCGCGTCAGTGAGCATGTGCCGAGCCTCCCATCATCGACGGCCTGGCCGATGGCTTCCAAGCCGCGCAGCAACTCGTCGTCGGTTGTGTCGGCGAAGGTCAGCAGTGTCTTGGCACCCCGTTCCAGGAAGCAGACGGGGCGCCCAGCAACCAGCGCGACCACGGCACCCGCCCGTCGCGACGGTTGATATGCCCGGGCCGCCGGCCAGTCAACCGCCAACCCGTAGGGGTTGGCCGGGTCGATGGCGGCCAGCACCACCGCATCGTCAGGCGGGGGCAGTCGCAGCCGGTCGACCGTGCCAGACAGGGCAAACTGGGTGGCGCCGGCGCGGGCGATGTAGTAGCCCCGCGTCACCTGGCCACGGGTCTCCATGACGGCCAACACCTGGCGGGCGTTCGCGTAATCAACCGATTCGGCTTGCCAGACGCCTCGGGTGGCAATTCCGTGTCGGCGCATGGCGATGACGACGGTTTCGACGCGGTGAGCGTCGTCGTCCTTCCCCGTCTCGGCGGCCAGCCACCGCCCCGCCAGCGCGGGAACGAAGGGTTGGGTTTGCCGCCAGGTGTGCACGCGTCGTGGCGCGGGCGGCCGGCGCCGGACAGCTCGGCAGAAGTCCCGCACCGGCGCGAACGAGTCGGTGGAAACCAGACCAGCCCAGGCCAGCCGCCACAACGCGGCCTGAGTGGTGGGGATATCGGCCCCCAAGTCGGTCAGGCGCCAGGCCCCGCCACCGCGCAACCTCGCCAACAATGCGGCGGCCGGCTCATCGTCGTCCAGCCACTCGGTGGGCGCGTCGACCGGCGCAGTGCCGGCCGGCCAAAGATACACCCAGGCATCGCGTTCGCCGAGTGTGCCGCCGCCCGTCCAGGCCACCTGCCCGGTGACCAGTGCCTCGTCCAGCAGGGACGGTTGGTAGCCGGCCACCCGCGACGGCAGGATGTGGGTCTCCAGCATCGACACCGGCACCGGCCAACCGGCCAGTTGATCCACGGCGCGCAGCAGTGAGTCCAGGCCGGGTTCCGGGTTGCGCAACCCCTGCCAGTCCAGCATGAAGGACGCCAGATTGGCGGAACCGACCGGTTTGGTGGCCTCGCGGATCGACCTGGCCTGGGCGCTATCGATGGGACGCGATGGCACGCCGAGCAACCCGTCCAGGAGGCCTGGGTCAATGTCGATGGCGGCGCTGCGGCGCTCGGCCAGCGGCTGGTCGGCGTCGTAGATGAACTCCGCGGCGTAGCCGAACTGAAGCGACCGGGCGAAGGGCGACGGGCTTGGTGTCTCGACCTCGACGAGGCGCACCCGATCATTCTCAATGTCGGTGAGCATGGTTCGCAGGGACGGCATGTCGAAGACGTCATCTAGGCATTCGCGCATGGCTTCGACGACGATTGGGAAGTCCTTGAAGCCGGACGCCACCTCGAGTAACTGGCCGGCCCGCAGGCGCTGCGCCCAAAGCGGTGTGCGGGCGCCCGGCCGTCGTCGGGGCAGCAGCAGCGCCCGGGCGGCGCACTCGCGGAAATGGGCTGCAAAAAGCGATGAGCCCGTCAACTCGGCCCGCACGATTTCGTCAATCGCCGACGGAGCCACCACCAGCAAGTCTGCCGTCGGGGGTGGGGCATCGCTGGCCGACACCCGCCAGATTACGCCGTCGTTTCGCAGCGACACTTTGACCTCAGCACCATATCGGTTCGTCAGGTTTTTGTGGACGGCCAGCATCCAGGGGCGCAGCAC
>WQYR01000177.1 GCA_009781145.1 Propionibacteriaceae bacterium
GCTGCCATGGCCATGCCGACGGCATTGCTGACGCCCGCACCCAGTGGCCCTGTCGTTGCTTCGATGAACTTGGTGTGCCCGTATTCGGGGTGCCCCGGCGTCAGCGACCCAGCCGTGCGCAAGGCTTTCAGGTCGTCCAGCCCGAGACCCAGCCCGCCCAGGTACAGCTGGCAGTACTGCAGGATCGAGGCGTGCCCGCTCGACAGGATAAACCGGTCGCGACCCAACCATTTGTCGTCCGTCGGGTCAGTGTTCATCACCTTGGCGTACAGCAGGTAGGCGGCGGCAGCCATCGAAATGGCTGTGCCGGGGTGCCCGTTGCCCGCTTTCTGCACGGCGTCAGCCGCCAAAATCTTCGCTGTATCGACGGCCCGCTGGTCGTCGGCTGTCCACTGGAGATCGGTCATAATCGCGGCTTTCTACTGAGATGGTCTCGCCTATCAGCCTACCCAACCCCGTAGGTCAGTGGTTTGTTCCGTCGTCGACGGGGATGCCCATTGACCGGGCCACTTTCGTCAGCCTCTCATCGAACGTCGCCAGCGACCCGACCAGGGTGCGGGCGGTGTCGAGGACGCAGCAATCTGGAGGTTTCAGCCCTGTTGACGCCGCTACCTGTGCCACCCGATACCAATGGCCCTCGTCGGGTTGCCAGATATCAAGACCCAAGCGCTCTACATCGCGACGGAATTCGTTGATCTGGTCGAGACGGGCATGGCCGACGGCGCATTCCGACAATGTGAACGGATGCAGGAACAATTGATCTTCCGTATCGAGGATGCTGGCGGCGGCATTGGTATGCGCATCTCCGGGACCCAGGTAGGAAATGAGCACACAGGCGTCAAGAACTATCATCGCCAGTCCTTGCGAAGCTCGACCGGGCTGCCCGGCCAATCCCAACCGTCTCGCAGGTCGTCAAGATAGCCTGGCGGGTAAGCGTCGGCATACTTTCCGCGCAACTCAGCAAGCACTTGGTGCCGAGCCGGACGAGTCGAGAAGGTTCCAGCCCCCGCCACGCTCAGTTTGACCAATTGTTGGCTGGCGGGAAGATCGGGCCACATGGCCTGGGCTCTGGCTAAGGCTTTGGCAACATCGGGCGTCACCGACACCTGGATGCGTTGCAGTGTTGTAGGCATGGTCAAAGTGTATCACCTAGGTGATGCACCAGACAATTGTCCGTATTCAAGACGCCCAAATGATGTCGTGTTCAACAAACCAATCATCGGTCGCACCACTAGGATGGTTTCAGGTCGTTTTGTGCGGCCTGCCGAGATGGAGGACGACAATGTCTGGTGCACGAGACCCCTGGCTGCTGGTGGTGGATCCGCAGGTGGTTTTCGCTGACCCCAAGTCGCCCTGGGCGGTGCCGCATTTCTATGACGCCCTTGATGTCACGCAGCAGATTGCGCCCATGTTCGGAAACAACGTGCTGGTGTCAAGATGGCTGCCGCCGGAAGACCGCCAAGGCTCGTGGCAGGCCTATTTCCAGAAGTGGGCTTTCGTTGACAAACCGGCCACTGATCCGATGTTCGACCTCGTGCCCGAAGCCACGCAGCTAAGCCGGTATCACACGGTCGACGAGCCGACCTTCTCGAAGTGGGGTCTACGCCTTTGCAGCTTGCTTGGCCCCAATCCTCAGTTGGTGTTGGCGGGCTGCTCGACGGACTGTTGCGTCCTGGCGACGGCCCTAGCCGCCGCCGACGCTGGGGCCAGCGTCACCATCATCGCCGATGCCTGCGCCAGTTCGACCGACGCCAACCACGCCGCAGGCCTCTACGTGATGGATCTGTACGAGCCGCAGATCCAAATCGTCGACTCCGCTGATTTGTTGCGTTGACGGCCAGATCCTGCGACAGCGCTTCGCTTGCGCAGGATGACGCGGAACGCCGACCCACCAAGTGCGACACGATACGACAGCGCTTCGCTTGCGCAGGATGACGAAGGGGCGGCTTCGCGCATCTACATGACGACGAAAATCGCGGCCGGCTGTAGCGTCACGCTCATGGCAGCGACATCGGGTACCAGGTCCCCGTCGATTTGAACGGGCATGGGACGTCCAGGTTCCACCATCAAACGCTGCGCCGGGCTGTAGCTCAGCGCCGGCACCGACGCGTCGTGGTGAGTCAGCCCCTTGACGGCGACAGGTAGCCACTCGGCGGGGTTCTTCAGACGAACCTGGAGCACTTGCATGGCATCGCTGCCGGGCGCTGCCCCAGGGAACGCCACGACGCCCATGGGCAGGCGAGGCAAATTGGCGGCCAAGACACTCCAAGCGCGGACGGTTTCGGTGGGGCCGTCGTCAATGGTGACCTTCATCGGTATGGCCGGGCGCAGCGCCTGGCGGGCGCCGGTTGCCGCATATGCCAGCCAGCCTCCGTTCCGTTTCATCCAGGGCTGCGTGGCGGCGATCGCTTCGCCGTCCCGTCCGATGCCTGCCACTGCCAGCATGGGGGTGATGTCACCCGCGTGTGCCTTGCGGCGGAACGCCACCCAACTGACGGAAAGGGGACACCGGCGCCCCGTCAACGCCGCCATGGCAGCGGTTTCCAGCGGCCCGGGATAAAGGCCCAGATTCCGGGCGACGATGTTGGCTGCGCCTGTTGCCATGATGCCCAGACCGGTCAACTCGCCCGACTCGGCCAATGCTCCGGCTACCAGGCGCACAGTGCCGTCTCCACCCGCCACGATGATGCGGTCGACGCTGGCGTCAAGTGCGTCCCAGGTTTGCTCCTGGCCGGGCCGCGCGACGGTTGTCTGAAGCACCAGTGGCTCGTCCCAGTCTTTCAGGCGGCTGGCAGCCCGGACGGCCCGGACGGCCGGGGCAGCGGCTTTCAAATTGGGATTGACTATGAGCGCGGCACGCACGTTCCCATCTTAGTGGGGAATACGTCTAGGCTTGGGTGCATGAGCGATCCAACTATTTCTCCGACACCCATGCCCGATGTGCCTGGTCAGGCCCCCGCGCCTTGGCAAATGGCCCCGAACGCGCCTATGGCAGGCGCACCGATTCCTGGTCAACCTTGGGCTGGCATGCCGCAGGGCCAGCCTGTGGCACCCGGGCCGATGCCCGCAGCCTATTCCGCCAACGCCCCGCGCGCCGACATCCAAGAGAAGGCTGCCTGGTCGATCAGTGGCTTGCTCGCGCTGGTCGTCGACCTGGCTTTGTGGGTGGGCGGCGTCATCCTGATTGCCATGAACGCCAGCAGTGCGTCCTCTGGTTACGGCGGCGGAGGCGGCGTGCTCATCGGCATCATCTTGTGCATCATCGCATTCCTGCTGCTGACAAGCATCAAGATCGTCAGCCCCGGCGACACCATCGTCCTGACTTTCTTCGGCAACTACATCGGGACGATCCGGCACACCGGCATCAACATGACGGTGCCGTTCACGTCACCCCGTCACGTCAGCGTCAAGGTGCGTAACTTCGAGACGCACGAGCTGAA
>WQYR01000178.1 GCA_009781145.1 Propionibacteriaceae bacterium
CCCCACCAGGTTCCGCCGTCTTCGCCGGCCGGTATTTTGCCTGGGGCGTCGATGTTGGCGGCAGGGCTCAGGGGCTTGCCGTCCGGGCCGATCACCTGGAAGCCGACCTCGCCCGGCACCACCCAGCCAAGCCTGGCCCTTGCCTGCGCCATCACATAGGACGGATCCTGCCAGCGCATCAACTCGTCCTGCAGGTCGTTGATGGTCTGCTGGTTAGTGTCGATCTGGGCGCGCGCGGCCGCCAACTGTGACTGCTGATTGAAGTAGACGCGCAGGCTTGACGCGTAGCTGATGAACAAAACAACCACCACTGCCACCAGCGCAATGAGGCGCCAGGTGAACCGGAAACTCCTTGGGGTCGCCGCCGCCACGGCCTGCGCGACCCTGCCCGAGTCCTCAATTCCGTCAGGCAAATTGACCCGCCCAACCCGGGCTTGACTAGCGCGTTCACGCGGACGGGCGGACGTCCGCGTCGACGGCGTACTAATCGACGGTGTTCCGCTGGGCGATGCAGGAAGTCTGCCGGACGGGGAAGCCATACCTCAATGCTACGCGCTGCCCAACCCATCACGGCGGGAGTGACGCGAAAAGCTATGCCACGGCCAGGGACGCTATCGCGGCGTCCACCTTGGCTCCTCTGGCGTCGTCGCCGATTGAGTAGGACGAGAAAAACAGGCCCAGATGATCTTTGTCACTGCCCAAGTCGACGACGATGATGTCAGCAACGTCACCAGGCACCCGCTGGCCACTGACATAGATGTTTGACTCGATACGCCAAGCAGCGTGCCCCGAAATCGTGACTTGCTCACCCGGAATGATGTCTTCCCGTCCGGTGAATGCCTGGTAATAGCCAGATGAGGCGAAACAGTCCATGAGCTGCCCGGCAGACGTTGAGATGTCCACGAACCCGTCCGAGTTGCTCAACAGGCCGACGGCAATGTTGCTCATCCACCCTGGGTAGATCTCGTCGGTTTGTGCGTGCACATCGTAGGCGGGTGCCAGCCACATCGGCCCCAAGGCCCACCCCGGGATGGTGTCAGCTGACAACGTGTCAGCCATCAACTTGCCGTCCACCTGCGTGGTGTTTCCAGTCTTGAGCGTCGTCGGGCAGGGACTCGCCTGGCTGGCCGTATCACTAGAGGGCGTTGGCGTTGGCGTGGCCGTCTTGGGTGAGGCGCTGACGGTCGGCGTTGATGATACGGTGTCCGCTCTCACTGTGGGCTCTTCCCCGGTACGCCCGCCAGTGCCGCGAAGCACCAGTGCCACCACCACCCCCACTATGACCACCAAAACCCCCAGCGCGATCAGCCAACCCTTGCGAGCTTTCGCGGGCGCTGCCACGCCTGCCGGCGGAGGGCTCGCCGGGTCGGTGGTCGTCTCCTCCGACCAGGCCGACCCGTCCCAATACCGGAAGCGCCATCGCGCACCGCCCGGGTCCGGGTACCAACCATTCACGGCCATGGATACAGCCTAGGCCACGGCCAGGGACGCTATCGCCGCGTCCACCTTGGCTCCTCTGGCGTCGTCGCCGATTGAGTATGACGAGAAAAACAGGCCAAGATGATCCTTGTCACCGCCCAAGTCGACGACGATGATGTCAGCGACGTCACCAGGCACCCGCTGTCCACTGACATAGATGTTCGACTCGATACGCCAAGCAGCGTGCCCCGAAATCGAGATCTGCTCACCCGAAATGATGTCTTCCCGTCCCGTGAAATCCACATAATAGCCAGACGACGCGAAGCACTCCATGAGCTGCTCTGCCGACGTTGAAATATTCTCGAAACCGTCCGAGTTGCTCAACAGGCCGACGGCAATGTTGCTCATCCAACCGGAATACACCTGGTCAGTTTGGGAGTGAAGATCATAGACAGGAGCAAGCCACATGTCCTCCAAGGCCCATCCGGGGATGGTATTGACCGACAAGGTGTCGGCCGTCAACTTGCCTGCCACTTGTCTGGTGTTCGCGGTTTTTGTGGCAAAAGGGCAACCGACCAACTGCCCACCATTGTCTGTGGGCGGTGGCGGTGGGGTAGGTGTGGGCGTGCTGGTCTCGTCCCAGGCGCTGACGGTTGGCGTTGACGAGTTGCTGTCCTCCTGGGCCGGGTGCACCCCCACGCCGAGGCCGCCCGCGCCCCGCAAAACCAACGCCACCACCACGATGGTGATAACAGCCAAAACCCCCAGCGCGATCAGCCAGCTAAGATTCCCTCCGCCCCCGCCTTTCGTCGGTGCGGCCGCCTTCGCCGGAGGAGGGCTGGACGGGTCGGTGGTCGTCTCCTCCGACCAGGCGGACCCGTCCCAATAGCGGAATCGCCCGCGCACACCGCTCGGGTCCGGGTACCAACCATTCATCGCCACCCCGACAGTCTATCTGTGCCGGCGTCGCTCTCGCGCCTCGCTCGTCCACCTCAAACCGACTTCACAGTGTCTAACGCTTGACGGCTATGATCGTGGTGTGCCGCCAACCCGTCCCGCCAAACGACCACCGACGCCGCACCCCAGCGGCGCCACTCCGCCCGCTTGGCCGGTCGGTAGCGTTCCGGCGCACATCGCCATCGTCATGGACGGCAACGGGCGTTGGGCCAAGCAACGCGGGTTGGCACGCACCGAGGGCCACCGGGCCGGCGAAGACGTCCTGTTCGACGTCATCGAGGGAGCCATCGAGGCCGACGTCAAATACCTGTCCGTCTACGCCTTTTCGACGGAAAACTGGCGCCGCAGCCCCGACGAGGTGCGCTTCTTGATGGGCTACAGCCGCGACGTCATTCACCGTCGCCGCGACCAGTTGGACGCCCTCGGCGTGCGGGTGCATTGGGCCGGGCGTCGCCCGCGGCTGTGGAAATCCGTCATTGACGAGCTTGAGGTCGCCGAGGCCCAAACTCGCGACAACACCACCCTCGACCTTCAGTTTTGCATCAACTACGGGGGACGCGCCGAGATCGTCGACGCCGCCCGAGCACTGGCAAAGGCGGCTGCCGCCGGCAAAATCAACCCCGACCACATCAGCGAAAAGACCTTCGCCGCCCACCTGGACGAACCCAGCTTCCCAGACGTCGACCTGTTCATCAGGACTTCCGGCGAGCAGCGCATCTCGAACTTCCTGCTGTGGCAATCCGCCTACGCCGAGTTCGTCTTCCTGGACAAACTGTGGCCCGACGTGGACCGCCGCGACCTCTGGGCCGCCATCGACACCTACCTGGGCCGAACCCGCCGCTTCGGCACCGCGTGAGGACGTGGTGGATCGACGGAATGATGGGCCGCGTCATTGATAATGGCGGCGTGCTCCAGCCGGCCCCGAGCACACAGACGCCGTACTCGACGCACAATCAAGTGGCCACCAGGCTTTAGTGCGCGTCTGCGCCGTCGCCAGCTCGAACCGGCGTTCCGCCCGCCATGACCGCCGCTCCTTCGCTAC
>WQYR01000179.1 GCA_009781145.1 Propionibacteriaceae bacterium
GGGGCATGCCTGCATTCAACCGTTGTCACGGTGCCCGCCTCTGAACACTGGCAAGACTATCTCGTCCACCAGGTGCTCACGCTCGTCTGCACTCAACACCCGCCGCTCCCACAGGAAGCTTGTCCGAATCAGGTCGAAGGGCAACGTCTTGGCTGTCATGCTCAGCGGGCTGATCTTGTCGCCGCGCGCCTTCGCGAACCCCAGCAACTTTTCCATCACCTGGACGTTTTTGAAGACGGCGCCGTCCTTCATCTGGGCCATCCGGGTGGCGTCCTGACTCATCTCGAACAGGACGGCATTCATCAGCTCGGGGCCCGTCGCCAGATAGATCTGCTGGTAAAGATCCATTAGGCGCAGCAGATCACCGCGCAGGCTGCCCGTATCCTCAATCTTGTCGATCAACTCACCGTCCAGCGCTGCCGTCGATCTGTAGATCATGATCTCGCGCACCAAATCGAAGGGCGTGGCCCAGCGCCGGTAAAGCACCGTGCGCCCCGTCCTTGCCAGCCGTGAGATGCGCAGGAACGTCAGGGCGCCGTAGCCCTCAGTTTTGATGATCTGCGTCGCTGCGTCATAGATCGACTCAAGCAAACGATCGCCGCGACGGCGGGACGGTGCGGCATGCATCAGTGCTCCTTTCGCTGTTCACATCATTCTACAAACTCGCGTAGGAAACAACTTGACTCTTATGTTCCGTAGGCGTATGTTCGTCGTAGGGTACAGATTGTCCCCTAGTGAAACGAGTAGACCCTGCGACTCCTCTGCGTTCCGCGCAGGATGACAGAGAGAGTGCGGTTCCGCGCAGGATGACAGAGAGAGCGGAGCACGGAAAGGCTGTTGATGAGTGACGAACTGCCTAAGGGCACCACGGCCGCTGCGTTGATCATGGTGCTGGGCGCGCTGCCTACCATGCTGGATTCCACCATTGTCAACGTCGCCATCAACGGGCTGGCAAGCACCTTCCACACCGACCTGGCGATGATGCAATGGGCCGTGACGGGTTATGTCCTGGCGATGGGCGTGGCCGTTCCCTTCTCCGGCTGGCTGATCAAGCGTCTGGACGGCAAGTCCATCTACATGGCCGCATTGGCTGCGTTTCTGGTGGGGTCACTGCTGTCGGCTCTGTCCTGGAGCGTCACCAGCCTCATCGTGTTCAGACTTCTCCAGGGCTTCGCTGGCGGCATTCTGATGCCGTTGCTTTCCACCATCGCCGTGCAGTTGGCCGGCGGTAGTCAGAACCTCGGCAAGTTGATGTCCATCGTCGGCATACCCGCCGTCTTCGCACCGATCATCGGGCCCGTCGTCGGCGGGCTGATCATGCAGTACCTGCCGTGGAACTGGCTGTTCCTCGTCAATCTTCCGATCGGATTGATTGGGCTTGTCGGGCTCCAATTGAAGCTGCCCAAGTTCCCGCCAGTCGACAAATCCGCCAAGCTGGACTGGCCGGGCGTAATACTGCTTGCGGTTGTGTCGGGTGCACTCATTTTCGGCGTCACAGAGGTGGTCAAACTCGACGAGCGCACCATCGGGGTCATCTTCCTGGTGCTTGGCGGTGGCGCGCTGATCGCTTACATCGCGTATGCCCTGAGACGTCGCGACCGAGCACTCATCTCGCTTGACCTGTTCTCGTCCCGCAACTTCACCGCCGCCTTCGTCTCGCTGTTCCTGGCCGGATTCGCCACAAATGGCCCCATGCTGCTGTTCCCGATGTTCTTCCAGAACGTCCGAGGCCTCAGCGTCATCACCTCCGCGCTTTGGTTGATACCCCAGGGTCTTGGCATGCTGATCGCCCGTCCCCAGGTCGGCAAACTGACGGACCGAGTCGGCGCACGCTTCGTCGTCCTGCCGGCAATTGCGCTAACACTCGCTGGGACGATCCCCTTCGTCTTCTTCGACGCGCAGACGTCCCCATGGTGGGTGTGGCTGGTGCTGCTGGTTCGCGGCGCTGGTGTTGGCGGGTTCGTCGTACCGCTGATGGCCGACTCTTTCGTCGGGTTGACAAAGACACAGGTACCAACCGCCAGTGTGGCCACCCGAATCATCCAAAACGTCGGGGCCGCCTTCGGCTCAGCCGTCCTGGCCACCGTCGTCACGACAGCACGGACAAAACTATCAGGCAACCTGACGTCGGCCTACCACGCCGGGTTTGTCGCCAGCCTGATATTCATGATCGTCGGCGTCGTCCCCGCACTATTCCTGACTAACAAGCTGCATGTCCGCCGCGTCTGAGCCGGTGTCTTCGATCTCACTGGCGTGGATGCGCTTGTTTCCGGTGATCAGGATGACGCCGCCAATCGCGAACAGAATGATAATGCTCAAGATGCCGTATTCGCTGCGACCATGCGTCAAACCCGACATCATTGCCATCAAAGCCGGCCCAATGATCGAGGCGAAGCGACTGAAGATGTTGAAGAAGCCGAAATACTCGTTGCTTTTCTCGCGCGGCACCATTTTGCCGAACTGCGAACGCGACAGCGCCTGAATGCCTCCCTGGGACGTGCCGACCAGGCCTGCCATAATGAAGAACAACACGATGCCGCGACTGATGGCGGCGGCGTGCGCGTCACCCGTCGTCGAGTTGATGCTGTAGCCCATGTAGAAGCCCATGATGCAGATGACGACATAAACGCAGATTCCGACAATGATCAGGCGCAGACCGCCGAAACGGTTAGCGAGCCACCCAAACAGCAGAGAGAACGGCACAGCCACCACCTGGGTGACCAGAATCGCCACAATCATCAAGGTCTTGCTCAGGTTCAAGGTCGTCCCGTAGGCCGTTGCCATCGAGATCACCGTGCCCACACCGTCGATGTAGAAGAAGTAGGCGACGGCGAACAGGAAGATGCCCTTGTTGCTGTAAATCGCCTTAACCGTATTGCCAAGCTCGCTGAACAGCGTGCGGACCACCTCTCCGCGCGGCTTCGGGTTATAGTGCGTCTGCTTGACGTTGAAGGCCATCGGTATGCTGAACAGTATCCACCACAAAGCCGTCAACGCGAACGACAGCCTGACAACCAAGACCTGGTCAGGCAGGGTAAACATCAGCACCGCCGTGATGATCAGCATCATCGTGCCGCCACCGAAGTACCCCACCGCGAAACCGGTCGTCGAGACACGGTGCATACGATCGCGGTCGGTGACGTCGGTGATGAAAGAGTCGTAGAACAGGTTGGCCAGGTTGTACGCAATGTTCGACAAGATGTAGCCAACCAGCAATATCTTCCAACTGCCGCCCAGAATCAACAGGATCATCAAAAGAGCCCCGGACAATGCGAACCCCGCCCACATCCGTTTCTTCATGCCTTGGGTGTCACCGATGGCGCCAAGGATCGGGCAACTGATCGCCGCCACCAGCATGATGAAGCTTTGGGCATAGCCTTTCCACTGGAGGGCGACGTTCGAGTCGGCGAAGAAACC
>WQYR01000180.1 GCA_009781145.1 Propionibacteriaceae bacterium
GGATGACGGAAGAACTGCGTTCCACGCAGAATGGCGAGGACTGCGGGGATGAGGGATGCGCCTTGTGACTGACGCAACCACCATCGTCATGGGCATCAAACGCAACCACACGCCGCGTCAGCCATCCCATGACGGAGTAGAAGGACGGGTGAAGGCCCATGGTGTTGGCAGAACGGTGCGGCACGCATCGGCCTTCGGCCTGAAACTGAGGTGCTGTTTGGCCTAGGCGAATCCGACGGCTGGCCCCAGATTCTTCGCTGTGAGCGAAGTCTGAGAGGCCGCTCAAAAAGCCCTGTCTAGGGTGAAAACGACATCCACAACCACGTCACAAAGGAGACAGACATGAGCAAGATGCGGGCCGCAGTGGTGCGGGCTTTCAACAAACCACTCGAAGTAAGCGAGATCGACATTCCCAAGCCGACGGGCTTCGAGGCTCTTGTGAAAGTGGAGTATTCGGGTGTTTGCCACACCGACCTTCACGCGGCGCAGGGCGACTGGCCGGTGAAGCCGACTCCACCGTTCGTGCCCGGCCACGAGGGCATCGGAACGGTCGTCGAAGTGGGCAAGGACGTCAAGCGCGTCAAGGTGGGTGACGTCGTCGGTAACGCATGGCTGTGGTCGGCGTGCGGCGAATGCGAGTATTGCGAGACCGGCTGGGAGACCCTGTGCCCCAACCAACTCAACGGTGGCTATTCTGTCGACGGATCGTTCGCCGAATACATGCTGGTCGATTCCAGATACTGCCCAATCATCCCTGAAGGCGTCGACCTGGCTGGAGCGGCGCCCGTGCTGTGCGCCGGCGTCACCGTCTACAAGGGCCTCAAGGTGACGGACACCAAGCCCGGCGAGTGGGTGCTGATTTCAGGCGTCGGCGGGCTCGGTCATATTGCCGTCCAGTACGCCATTGCTATGGGGCGTCGCGTGGCGGCCGTCGACATCGCCGACGACAAGCTGGCATTGGCGCGCAAACACGGCGCCGAGGTGACGGTGAATGCGTCAACATCGTCCGAGCCCGCGGCCGAGTTGCGTGATTTGACCGGGGGTGGCGTGCACGGTGCCCTCGTGACGGCCGTCAACGGCCACGCGTTCCCCCAGGCAATCGCGGCACTTCGCCGTGGCGGCACGGTGGCGCTGAACGGGTTGCCGCCAGAGCAGTTCCCGCTGGACATCTTCACGACGGTGCTGTCCGGGTTGACCGTGCGCGGCTCCATCGTGGGCACCCGCAAGGACATGTCGGAGGCGCTCGATTTCTTTGCCCGCGGCAAAGTGACACCGACCTACACGATGCGCCCGCTGGACGATATCAATGCCATTTTCGCGGAAATGCACGAAGGCCACATCGACGGACGAATCGTCATGCAACTGCAGTAAGCCGTTCGGTCACCTCACATGGCGGTGTAGCCGCCGTCCACGTGAAGGGTGGTGCCCGTCACATAGCTGGACAGATCCGACGCCAACCACATCGACGCCTGGGCGATTTCGGCCGCCTGGCCGAAGCGTCCCAGCTCCGAAAGCTGTTTCGGGTACTCGACGGGGTCGAGGCCGAACTGCTCGATGGCGCCGCGCAGCATCGGCGTGTCGATGGCACCCGGGGCGACAGAGTTGACGCGGATGCCCTGCAGGCCGTTCTCCATGGCCGCCACCTTCGTGATGCCGACAACGGCATGCTTTGCCGCCACATAGGCGACGTTTGCCGGCTGTGGGCGGAAACCCGACACGGACGAGATGTTGATGATCGAACCGCCCTGCCCCTGGGCCTGCATCTGGCGCAACTCGTACTTCAGGCAAAGCGCGGTGCCCTTGAGATCAACGGCCATCAGGCGATCCCAATACACCTCGTCGAACTCCGAGACTGGCTTGTCGTCGGGCGTCAAGGCCGCGTTGTTGACGGCGGCGTCGAGGCGTCCCCACTTGGCGACCACAGCGGCCACCATCGCCTCAACATCGTCGGCCTTCGAGATGTCGCAATGAATGAACATTGCCTCGCCGCCGGCGGCGTTGATCTCGTCAGTGACCTTCTGGCCCAGCGCGTCGTTGAAGTCGACGCAGGCGACCTTGGCGCCGCCTTCGGCGAACGTCTTGGCGGTTGCCTCGCCCATGCCCATGGCGGCGCCGGTGACAACGGCGACCTTGCCTTCAAGAATGCGGAATGTCATTGTTACTCCTTTGTGATTGAGGATGGGCGCGATACCCATGTAGGAGATGACGCTATCACGGGGCGGCCATTCTCGACGGGCAGGATTGCGGAGTTCCGTATGGCCAGTGCACTAGTCTTTAAGGTCTTATGGTCTTATCCACACTGCTTCGGTTGCTGAAAATCGACCTGCAACATGACAGGGAGTTTTCGCTGTACCTTTTGGTGGGATTCATGCTCGGGCTTGGCTCAGGCATCTACAATTCGATCTTCCCGAACTGGCTTAACGCCGTCTATGGCATAACTGAAACGCAACGAGGGTTGTTGGAGTTGCCGCGCGAGGGCGCCGGGTTGATCGTCATGTTCGTGGTCGGGCTCATGTCGTTTCTCGGCGACATCCGCCTCTCGCGGGTCACCATGGTGCTGCAGTTCGTTGGCGTCTTCGGCATGGCCTTGTTGGCGCCACAGTACTCCATCATGATGGTCTGGCTGTTCATCTATTCGCTGGGTTCGCACGTCTTCATGCCGCTGACGTCGAAGATTGGCATGTCACTGTCCGACCGTGCGCATTTCGGTATGCGGCTGGCCCGTTACAGCGCGTTCGGCCTGGTCGCCACCATAATCGGGGACGGTGTCGTGTGGGGGACGATGCGCCTGTTTCACATTGGCTACAAGCCGCTGTTTGTTTGCGCCGGAGTGTGTTTTGTCGGCGCCGCCGTCGCGATGGGCATGATGCGCGCCGACAAGCCTGATCACAAGCGCCCGAAATTCGTCTTCCGCCGACAGTATTCGCTGTATTACGCGATGTGCCTGGTTAGCGGCGCCCGACAGCAAATCTTCCTCACCTTCGCGCCTTGGGTGTTGGTTACCGTCTTTGCGGTGGACGCGCCGACATTCGCCGTCCTTGGCGTGGTCATTTCGCTAGTACAGATAGGCACGCGCACACTGGTTGGACGGGCCATCGACAAGATCGGCGAGCGAAAAGTGTTGATGGCCGAAGCATGTTTACTGTTGCTGGTTTGCCTTGGCTATTCGTTCTCCGGCAGCTTTTTCAGGGCCGCGGTGGCCGTTGTTCTGATCGCCGCCTGCTATGTGCTGGACTCATCCATGAGCGTCGTCGAGATGGCGCGATCCACCTACATGCGCAAAATCGCGGTCGAAGAAGCCGATATCACCGCCACCCTTTCCACCGGCACCAGCATCACTCACATCGCGTCGATGTCAATTCCGAC
>WQYR01000181.1 GCA_009781145.1 Propionibacteriaceae bacterium
ACCGTTCCGGTAGTAGGCCGCCATGGCCGCCAGAGTGCGCACCAACGGCCCAGCATGACCCTCTGGGCGCAACGCCGCGTCAATCGACCAGATCGTGCCAGTGGCCGTGTTCGCTGACGTCAACCGCATCAAAGCGGCGGCGATGTCGCTGCCCAGATGGACGGCCTGCTCGGGTGTTGTGGCGTCATCGGCGGGTTCGGCGATGTACAGCACGTCTACGTCAGACAGGTAGTTGAGTTCGCGGGCCCCACACTTGCCCAGCGCCACGACGGCCAAGCGCACATGCTCGGCGCCGTCAACTTGCCCGCGTGCCAACGCCAATGCCACCTCGACCACCGCGTCCGCCAAGTCGGTCAGCTCATGAGCGATGGACGGCAGTGCCGCGGCTGGGTCGTAGGAGGTCAGGTCACGGGCGGCGATGCGAGCCAACTGCGTGCGGTTGGCCACACGCAAAGTGGCCGCAGCGGTGCCGCGCGGGTCGGCCAGCACCACCGGGGCGTCGTCCAGTTTCTTTAATGATGCCCGACCGACGGACGGCAAAACGGCATTCCACAGATCCATCCGCAACTGCCCCGACAGGTGAGGTGGCAGTTCCCCTGGTTGCCGTAACAGGTCCAGCGCTTCGCTGTGCAAGACGAGGTGCCGTCCAAGTGGACGCGATCCACCCATGACGGCGGCCACCCGTTTCAGCCAGCGCTCATCGGCCGCCACGTCGGGCAGGGTGGCGATGCCCAGCTCAGCCAGCCGCGACAGGGCGAAGTCTGGGTCGGCGACGGCGGCGCTGGCGGCAGCCAGGCGTCTTATCTCGGCATCGGTGAAACCGTGGTTGGCCAACTCGACAATGGTCTCGGACGAGTGCGTCGAAAACCCCCGGCGGGCAAGCTCGCCCACCAAACTCCGCTGTCGCGCCGCATCCATCAACGTCCGCTCGACAACATTGGTGCATCGAGCCTTGGCATGACCCTACGCAAGTACTGATCGAACTGCGGCACCGTGAAAGCTGCCAAACCGTGCTCCGGAGTATAGAGCAGCCCCATATCTATCAGTTTTGCCCGAACCGGGCCAAGTTGGTTGGATGTCCTGCCCATCAAGGCCGCCACATCTTGCGCCTTCTGGGCCCCCGGCCCAAGCTCGGCCATTGCACGCAAGTAAGCCGCAAGCAACGGTGTTGTTCGCTCAAGCCGCACCCGGAAAAACGACTGATCGAGCTTGGCCTGGTAACCCGGCAGTGCCTCGCGAACGTCATCCGCGCCAATCACCGGACCCTCCGCCACTGGCCAGACCGCATATCCAACTTCCTGGATGAAATACGGGTACCCACCTGTCACTTGAAAGGCCAAGTCGAGCGCATCCACCGTCCATGTAATGCCACGATCGGCCGCTGGTAGAGCCAACGCAAGAGCTGCGTCGTCGGCCGACAGGTTGCCGATGGGGACGAACTTGAATAATCGCTCAGCGTACGTCTTGGCGTCGTTTGCCAGCGCACCCACTTGGGGCAATCCAGCACCAACCAGCGTCACCGGCAGGCTGCGTTGGACAGTCTTATGAAGGGCCTCGATGAGAGCCTCCATCTGGTCACGGGCCAAGAATTGGATTTCATCAACCAAAATGACAATTACGCGTCCGTGCTCCCTGGCAGCCTCACCAACTGCGACCAGAAGATCTGTTAAGTCAAGTCCCAACTGTGAATGATCGCCATAACCTTCTTTCGCGTCAATGCCGAAGCCAGCGGTCAACGATCCTAGAGGGTCGACGGCCAACGAGAAGGAACGAAGCACGCTCGCGGCATTTCGTGCACGGTCGCCCCAGCGCGCCTTGGGGGACGTCTCCAGCAATGCAGTGCGAATACGGCTGGCGATTTCAAGACGGAACTCGTCGGTGCTATGTTTCGAGACTTCCCATTCGACGACGACGCAGTCCTCGCGCAATGCTTTGTCGCGAAAGCGCCCCAACAGCACCGTCTTGCCAACCCCTCGCAGACCAGTGATGATCATCGACTGCTCAGCCATACCATCGCGCAACCGATGCAATAAGACTTCGAAGGATTCCAGTTCGTCGTTGCGCCCTACGATGGCCTTTGGCTCGGCACCTGCATTAGGCGTGTAGGGGTTGGTTAGCTGCTGCACAACTCGATTTTATCAGGTTTATCAGGTTTTACCGTGGTTTATCGAAATTTGATAAAACAAGATAAACCGGGGTAAAACAGGTAAGGGCTGGCGTCACAGCTGACGGCGGGCGGCGCCCTTGTCGGCGCTTTGGGCCAGCATGGCGAATATCTTCAGCGAGTTGGAGACGACGCGGTCGCGGTGGGCGGGCTTCCAGCCGAGCTTGTCTTGTTCGGCACGACGGGCGGTTAGTTCGTCGTCCGGCACTTGGACGTCTATGGTCCGGTTGGGTATGTCGATGGCGATGATGTCGCCGTCGCGGATTAAGCCGATCGCGCCACCGGCCGCCGCCTCTGGGGAAATGTGCCCCAGTGACAGCCCGGACGAACCGCCCGAGAACCGTCCGTCGGTTATCAGCGCGCACTTCGGGCCGAGCCCGATGCCCTTGAGATAGCTTGTCGGGTAAAGCATTTCTTGCATACCAGGGCCGCCCTGCGGGCCCTCGTACCGCACAACCACGACGTCCCCCGCGACGATTCTGCCGCCTAGGATCATCTCGACGGCCTGCTCTTGCGACTCGGCGACCTTGGCCGGGCCGGCGAAGGTGAACTGGTCGGCAGGCACGCCCGCCGTCTTGACGATAGCCCCGTCCAGCGCGATGTTGCCTTTCAGCACGCCGAGCCCGCCGTCCATGGTGTAGGCATGGGCGATGTCGTGGATCGCGCCGTTTTCTGCGTCGGTGTCCAGCGCGTCAAAAGTGTTGGATGTCGAGAACGCCTGGGTGGTGCGGACACCGCCGGGGGCTGCCAGATACAGCGTCTTGGCGGTGTCGTTGGCCTTTCCGCCGCGGACATCCCAGTCGTCCAACCATTTAGCCAGGGACGGCGAATGGACGGCATGAGCGGTCTCGTCGAGCAGGCCACCTCGGTGCAATTCGCCTAGTAGAGCAGGTATTCCGCCGGCGCGGTGGACGTCCTCCAGGTAGATGTCGTGGGTGTTGGGCGCCACCTTGCAGATGCAAGGAACGTGCCGCGAGATAGCGTCGATGTCATCCATCGTGAAGTCCACTTGGGCTTCCTGCGCCGCGGCCAGAATGTGGAGGACGGTGTTGGTGGACCCGCCCATGGCGATGTCCAGCGTCATGGCGTTGGAGAAGGCCCCGCGCGTGGCGATGCTGCGGGGCAGGACGGAGTCGTCCCCGTCTTGGTAGTACCGCTTGCACAAATCGACGATCAGCGCCCCGGCCTGGTCGAACA
>WQYR01000182.1 GCA_009781145.1 Propionibacteriaceae bacterium
CTGGCTAAGCTGGCGCGCGTCGGCTATGCCACGCTGGGCCTGCAGAGCTTCCTGACGGCCGGCCCGAAAGAGACCCGCGCCTGGACAATCCACCAGGGATGGACGGCGCCGCAGGCGGCCGGCGTCATCCACACCGACTTCCAGAAAGGCTTCATCAAGGCCGAAGTGGTCAGCTACGACGACCTGGTGGGCCTCGGCGGCATGGCCCAAGCCAAGGCGGCCGGCAAGGTGCGCATGGAGGGCAAGGACTACGTCGTCCAAGACGGGGACGTCGTCGAGTTCCGCTTCAACGTCTGAGGCCCCCTCATTCAAGACAGTTCCCAAGGTAGTGCAAGCCCTCGGCGTCCGAATGTCTTCGAACCTGCAATCCAGCCGCACGGCGTCGGCAAACAAGAAGTCAGGCTGGTTCACGCTTGAGTGTACGAATTGGCGGCCGTCCTTTGCCCTGTTGGTAAGGTGGGTTGCGAACACAACCCCCAGTTTCTGCGCCAACCGGAGGCCCCATGATTCAACAAGCCCTTCAATCCGCCCTTGTCGGCTTGGGTATCGCCGTTGTCTGCTTCGTCCCCTACCTGGTGTACCAGTACCGGCGGTACGGGCAGTTCTCGGCGTCCCGCATGGTGTGGATGGTTGCGCTGCTGGTCTATGGGACGGCCCTCGTGACGTACACACTGTTCCCGCTGCCCAGTCAGGCATGGTGCGCCATGCCCCACAGCGGTCTGCTGGAGCTTGACCCGACCATCTATTTCCGAGACATGTGGGCCATGCACGCCGCCGGGACATCCTGGATTGGTGTTGCAACCAGTTGGACGGTGTTACAGATGGCGCTGAATGTACTGCTGTTCATGCCACTGGGGATCATCGTGCGGCATCTGTGGAAGCTTGGTGTGGCCCGCGCCACCCTGCTGGGCCTGGGCATTTCGCTGCTGATCGAATTAACGCAGTTGACGGGCAACTGGTTCACCGCGCCCTGTGCCTACCGGGTGGCCGACGTCACTGACCTCTGGAACAACACCTTGGGCGCCTTCCTGGGTGCCGTCTTGGCCTTGCTGACGCCACGCCTAGCCGCTGACGCAAACGTGCTGGAGGCAATGCGGGCCTTTGCGAAGCCGGTGACGAGGGGACGTCGCTGGGCCGGCATGCTGATAGACGCCGTGGCCCTCGGGGTCGTCTGGATCGGTGTGTCGGCGGTGATGGCAGTGGCCTATTTCGTGATCGTCGGCGATACATCGACTGATCGCCAGGCGGCCGTCGCCTTCAACCAAGTGATAACCACCGTCGCTGGCGTGTGCTGCTTCGCGGTGGTGGTGGTGTTTGCCCTGGTCGGCTCGGGTGCGTCCCTTGGGCAGCGGTTGGTCTATCTTCAGCCGGTGTCAACCAGACGACGCGCACGTCTTTGGCTGCTGGTGCGGGCACTGGTCGTCCAGGGTGTCGCGCTGGCCCTTGTGCTGGGGACGTCATCCCTCGGCTTGTTCGGTGTAGCCTGGCTGGGCCTGGCCATCGCCTGGGTGGCATTTCGACCGCGAGGCCTGAGCTTCACCCTCACCGGCTGCCAGATCGTCGACGCGCGCCCCAATGCGCCCACCACTGGGGAACTATGACGCCTTCTATTCAGCAACGATCACCGAATTGACCTGCTAGACAAGGCCGAGGTAGCTGCGGGACGCCGATGCCCGACCAAAGACCACCGCCTCGACGAACGTTTCTCCACATGCTCTTGTCGAGGCGGCGCTGCGTGACGCGAGAACGTCCAGGATGCTTCACTGCCCACCGCCTCGACCCCTAGGCGCCTTGGCGCCGGTTTCCGAGGCGGCGTTTTGTGAATGTGTGGTGACGACGAACCCGCCCAGGTGCCGAGTCACGCCCGACGAGACCCGGAATAACACCAATACGCCGAATGTTGCAGAAGATGTATGGCATCACCGTAGACTAAGCCGATATTCTTCATGTACCGAAAGGACAAACTATGAACCCCGCAACCACCGCTTTGGTCATGATCGAATTCCAGAACGACTTTGTAACTGAGGGCGGCACTCTGCACGGCGCCGTCTGCGGCGTCATGGAGTCCACCGGCATGTTGGACAAGGCCGTCGAGGTGGCTGACGCGACGCGCGCCGCTGGCGCCACCGTCATCCACTCGCCCATCACATTCCAGCCCGGCTACTACGAGATCACAAGCCACCCATACGGCATCCTGGCCGGCGTGGTCGACTCGTCCAGCTTCATCAAGGGCGGCTGGGGCGCTGAGATCGCCGACGCCGTCACCCCCAAGGACGGCGACATCGTGCTCGAAGGCAAGCGCGGCCTTGACGCTTTCGCGTCGACCAACCTCGACTTTATCCTTCGCAGCAAGGGCATCCAGACCGTCGTCCTCAGCGGGTTCCTGACGAACTGCTGCGTCGAATCGACGATGCGCAGCGCCTACGAGCGCGGCTACGAGGTCATCACGTTGACGGACGTGGTGGCCGCCACCTCGCAGGAAGAACACGACAACGCCATCAAGTTCGACTACCCGATGTTCTCCAAGCCGATGACGGCGGACGAGTACATGGCCGCCCTGAAGGGCGCCGGCGTGGCGGACGGGTCCCGCGGCTACTGAACCTGGTCGGCCAACACTTCCAGGATGTGACGGTAGGGACGGTGGGTTGCCCGACTCATGCCGATCTCGCACGTCCTGTTTACTGACGCGTGGACTGTGGCACCTAGCTCGGCCACCTCGGCGGCTTCCGCCCGGGTGGCCGACGCCGTCAATTCCGGGTGCAGCATGCCGCGGTCGCCGGCGAAGGCGCAGCAGCCGCCGTCCACTGGCACATTGACCTTGTCGGCCACAGCGTGCGCCACCGTCACCAGGTAGGGGTTCAACCCGATGTGGGTGGACGAACACGTCTGATGCAGTGTGATCGACGGCACTTTGGAAACCTCGTCAAGGTGCCCCAGCACCCTTTCGGCGACGAACTGCACCACGTCAATGACGGTCAGATCTGGCTCGTCGGCCAGTATGCGCTGGTAGCCCTCGGTGCAGCTTGCCGCGTCACAAATGATGGGCAGGCGCCCGTTGTCGCTGGCGGCACGCACGGCATCCACCACCCGCGCCGACATGGCGTCCCGTCCCCTCGTCATGCCCTTGGACGTCCAAGGCGTGGCGCAGCAAAGGTCGTCGATGCCATCAGGGACGAGCAGGGTCAACCCGGCCCGGGCGCACAACGCTTCGACGGCAGCCTGGACGCCTTCGCGTCCTTCGACCGGATGCCCGAGTTGGTCGCGGGTTTCTGGCCCAAACATTGCGTTAAGGCAACCGGGCAAATAGACGGCGTCGGGCTCGCCGGCCGGCTGAGGACGGCGTCGGGAGCGTCCGCC
>WQYR01000183.1 GCA_009781145.1 Propionibacteriaceae bacterium
CGATGAAGCGCAGGTTGGTGTCCAGATAGGTCGCCAGCATCGCTTTGCCAGACGTGGCGGTGGCGGCATCCAGCGGGCCGACCATGTTGGCGCGGCCCGTTTCGTAAAGGGCACGCACCACTTGGTCATATATAGCTTCCTTGGTGCTGAAATGGTACAAGACGGTGGCTTTGCTCGTGTGGGCCGCTTGGGCGATGCGGTCCACTGAGGCAGCGGCGAATCCGTCCGTGTCGAGCACTGTGATGGCGGCTTGGATGATGTCGTCCCGGCGGGCCTGCTGGGTTCGAGTGAGCGGCTTTGCCCGATCAGATATTGACTGCATGGTTTAAGTATAGACCAGACGGTCAATATCTGGAGAGTCCGCGCCACATGTCACCGCCTGGAGGCGCCAAATGCGGACGGGCTCGGCCGAGGCGAAGGTGCCTGAAGCTAAAACGCCCAGAGCGCGCCACTGGCCTCCGCCTCGACGATGGATGGTCGAGTCTGGCCCGTCCAGGCGGTGGGTTCTGGTGTCGTCGTCTACGGAGTGGTTGGCCATCTTGGGAGTCCATGCTGGTGCGGCCTTCCAAACCGCCGCCATCGACAGGGCCGACCATATCGTGTTCGTAGTCGCGATAGCTGGTACGGCCAAGGAACTAGCCGGTCGTCGCGCCAGCGAGGAAGATTCGCCGGGGCCATCGCCCGCATGAACCCGCAGGCCGCCGTCGGCGGCTGGCTCATTTTTACCGACACGGCCAACCCTTCACTGCTGTCACTGGCGACCAGATCGTACCGTCCTGATGGCTAGAGCGGTTGCACCTCATAGTTACCCAACAGCAAGTAGACCTCAAGGTCGCCTTTCGGCATCCTTTGAACGAAATGCCCCAGCCCCAAGCCGACGGCTAGGTGGCACAGTGGCCACTGCTCGTCCGGGCGGCATGCGCAAGAGCTTTGCGTCAATACTGCGATGCCCTCGCTCATGCCGTAGTCACGCACCGCTTTGGACGCGACCAGGAGGGCATCAGGCACTGAGCTATCGGCCCAGGCCCACTGCCACCTGTCGAGTGCGACACTGCGCATGCCGATGATCTGCAGGTCGTTACTGACCACCTTGCCCTTGGTGCCGAACCAGATGAACTCGCCTGTCCCTAGGCTGACGCCCACCCTGGCGCCCGGTTTTAGCCCGGCTTCTGCGACCAACTTCTCCACATTCATGTCGTGGATCTGGCGCCCCCAATCGGCAAAGTTGACCGCTTCGTCGCTCAACTTGGCCAGCGGGACGTCCGAGGCGGCGCGCATGCGTTGCGCCAGCATTTCGTCCGCCGCCTCAGACTCCGGCGCCGATTGGGTGGCGCGAGAAGTGGATTTGCTTGATCGTGAAAAGATTCCCATGTCATCAATCCTTCCACTGGGGCTCATGCCAAGGGTCTGCAGGGAGCAGATAACCATTCCTTTGATTTGTCTGGCGCGTGTGCCATGCGCTTCGACTCGATCTACAGCCGGCAGATTCGCCTCGACGATGTCCGCAACCGGCTCGCACCATGGGCTTCCGCCCACTTGGTTCAACCGCGTTTGACGTGGCATAATAGCGGGGTTGCGTTTCACGGCGCCCTCTCACCGCTGCGAAAGCAACACCAGGCCTAGTGCCAACCCAACCCCACGGGTGCGGCACCGCCACCATTGCCGGACACACAGTCCGGCCGTTCCTAGGAGATACCACAACAGTGGCAACCAAAATTCGCCTGAAGAGGCTCGGCAAGATTCGCACGCCACACTACCGCGTCGTCGTCATTGACGCTCGCTCCAAGCGTGATGGGCGTCCCATCGAAGAGATCGGGCAGTACCACCCGAAGAATGACCCGTCGATCATCGACATCAACTCCGAGCGGGCACAGTACTGGTTGGGCGTCGGCGCCCAGCCGACGGAGGCCGTCGTCGCGCTGCTGAAGCGCACCGGCGACTGGCAGAAGTTCAGCGGCGACACGTCGCCGTCCGGCATCACCGAGCAGAAGCCGCGCCCTGACAAGGTCGCCATCTTCAACGCCGCACTGGCCGAGGCTGACGGCGAACCGACCGTCTCTGCCACCACTGTGGCCAAGAAGGCGCGCAAGGTCAGCGAGGCGGCGGACGCCATCACCGAAGCCCTGGCCGACAAGCCGGCCGAGGCCGACGAGCCCGAGGCCGCACCCGCTGCGGCCGAACCAGCCGTCGAAGAAACATCAACCGAGGCGTGAAATGTTGACCGATGCACTTGAGCATCTGGTGGCGGGAATCGTCACCAACCCCGACGAGGTGCGCGTGCGCAGCCGTCAAGGACGCACTGGCACACTGCTGGAGGTGCGCGTAGACCCGGTGGACATCGGCAAGGTCATCGGCCGCAGCGGACGGACCGCTACTGCGATCCGCACCGTCATGGCGGCCCTGGCCGGCAAGCAGTCCGTGCGCATCGACTTTGTTGACGTCGACCGCCCGCGCGGTCGTCGCTGACACCGACAGTTCACCATGGCCGGCACCGCCCAGGTCATCGTTGGCGTCATCGTCAAAGGCCACGGTGTGCGCGGCGACTTGGTTGTCGAATCCCACTCTGACGAGCCGAGCCGCTTCGCGCCTGGGGCCGTGCTTCGCATGGGCACCCGCTCGATGGTCGTAGCCTCGTCGCGAGCACTCAACGCCCAGCGGTTGGTCGTCCATTTCGAAGGGGTCGAGACGCGCAATGACGCTGAAGCCCTTGTTGGGGAAGAATTGCGCGCCGAGGTTTCAGACGACGAACGCCCCGCTGACGCGGACGAGTTCTTCGATCGTCACCTGGTCGGGCTGACGGCCTGCCTGCCGGATGATACGCCGGTCGGGCAAGTCATCGACGTGCTGCACGGGGCCGCCCAGGACATCCTCGTCATCAAGACCGACGACGCAGAGCGTCTGGTGCCCTTCGTCGAGGCGCTGGTTCCCAGCGTCAATCTGGACGAGGGACGCCTGACAATCGCCGACCTGCCGGGCCTGCTGAGCGACGTCGAGGAGTAGTGCCCAATGCGCCTCGATCTGATCACGATCTTTCCCGAGTATTTCGCGGCGTTGCAGCTTTCGCTGATCGGCAAGGCGATCACCGACGGCCTGGTGCAAGTCAATGTGCACGACCTGCGCGACTACACCCATGACGTGCATCGCAGCGTGGACGACACCCCTTACGGTGGTGGCGCCGGGATGGTGATGAAACCGGAACCCTGGGGCGAGGCTCTTGACGCGGTGCTGGCCGACGCGCCGCAGCGCCCAGTCTTGGTGGTCCCCAGCCCGTCAGGTGTGCCGTTCAACCAGGCGGTCGCGGGCGATCTCAGTCAGCAG
>WQYR01000184.1 GCA_009781145.1 Propionibacteriaceae bacterium
CCAGGTCAAGCGTCGCACCGCGCCGTCCGCCAGCAGATAGACGTCGGGTTCCCCGTTCATGAACGATGTCCACGCGATCTTCGTGCCGTCAGGGCTGAATCGCGGGTTGGCGGCAGGTGCGTGATCGGCGGTCAGGCGCTGGGCCCTGCCACCATCAACACTGACCCGCCAAATATCGTCATCGGCCACGAAAACGACATCGTCGCCATGGATGTCTGGAAAACGGCAATAAACCTGGTTACTCACCGTCCCCAGTCTAGCGGCGCCGACGGACCGGTGGTTTCATACTAAACTGAAGCCATGGTTCAGTTGGCACCGGGTTCCCAAACCACCGTCCTTGAGCGCACAGAGGTGCGCCCCGAGGACGGCGACCACGATCGCTTCAGTCACTATGTGCCAAAGGGCAAGCTGATGGAGGCAATGGTCAACGGCACCCCCGTCGTAGCGCTGTGTGGCAAAGTGTGGGTTCCCACCCACAACCCCGAAAAATACCCGGTGTGTCCCACCTGCAAAGAGATTTGGGAGACGCTCAAGCCGGGCAAGGATAACGGGCCCGACAGGTAGATCCTGCGACTACGCGCAGGATGACGGGTAAGGGGCCGCGCCATCACCGCGCTTTTCCGGTCATCCTGCGTGAAGCGAAGCGGAATCGCAGGATCTGCCTAATACTCGTCGTAGCCGACGCCCAAGTAGGCGGCCGCGTATAGGCCTTGCTGAAGCAGCGACACGTGACGCCCCACCGGGCCGGCCTCGTCCAGACACTCCAGTTCAACCAGGCGCACCTGTTGCGTGGCGGCGATATCCAACAAGACACCGCGCGCATGGGCGGACATTCGGTCGTCGTTGCCGTCGTCGAGCGTGACCAGAACCGGACGGGCGGGCTCATCGGTCGGATCGGCGAAGGGGTCACGCGGGCGCGTCGCCGACAAAATCGGCACAATATCCTCGGCCGGAGTGGCCAGCGCAGCCCGGCCGGTGACGCGGCGCAACTCTTCGGCGATGCGGCGGGCTGCCCGAGCCGCCAGCATCGATCCGCCCCACACCAGCGGCAACCCGTCGGCCAAGGCAATGGCCGCGCCTTTCCCTGGGTTAAGCGACAAGTCCTTGTGCGGTGAGCACTGCTCGGCCACCATGTCGGCCGCCTCGGCCACCGATTCGGTGTGCACCATCGGAGCCAAACCAACCGACGCCAACAGTCCCACCAGCGCGATCGCCGCCGCCACCGCGTCATCGGTGATGGTGCCGACCAATGTCGCGCCCCGCGACGCGCTGGCAGCCACAGGGCCGTTTTCTGGTGCCGCCAGCAGAACGGCACAGCCCCGCCGGCAGGCCTCAGCCACAGTCGAACCCAGCGTGCCAGGCGGCCCGCCACTGGCCTGGACGACCACCAAGTCGAGCGGCCCCGCCCACCCGGGCAGGCCTTCATGTGGCCAGGCCACCAAGGGGGACGCGCAGGTAGTCTCGGCTACCGATCTGATGAACCGCGACTCGTGCCCGGCCAGGACGATGCCACGCGGACGGATGTCATCGAAGCGCACCTGGGCGGCAGCACCAGATTCGACGCGGATGTGGGCCCCCGCCAAAGCCAGCTCGCGCAGGTCGGCATCGTGACGTTCAAGGACGACCCGATCGTCGAGGCGGGCGTCGTCAAAGCTCGGCATCGTCGGCTGCACCGGGACGGCGGGCTTGGTCAATCAACAGGATAGGGATGCCGTCACGCACCGGGTAGGCCAGCCCGCAAATCAGGTTTGTACACACCAGAACCGACGCGTCATAGTCGATCGCCAAGGGGGCATGGCAGGCCGGGCAGGCCGCCACCTCCAAGAACCGGGGTGAAATCATTGTCGTCAGGCTCATCGCACCTCCAACTGCTCGCAAAAATCATTAATGACGTCCAACGTGTTGCGCCAATCCGTCACGGTTATTGTCTCAACACCCAGCTCGACCACCGGGTAGTCGTTTCCGCCGGGCTCCGTGCGGTCGCCGACGAAAACCACGTCACTCAACGGGATGCCCGTCTCATCGAGCAGCGACTTCAGGCCAAAGGCCTTATCGACACCGCGCCGCGTTATATCGATCGACGTCGACCCGCCAGCCCCCACGGACAAACTGGGCAAATCGGCCGCCACGGCATCGCGCAGGGCGTGTCGCCTGGCGCCAGTGGGGTCCCAGGCCCTCTTGTTGGCCGGGCTGGCCAATTGCCCGAGCGCCGAGTAGGTGATTTGCGAGCCGCGATCTTCGATGCGCTCGCCCGCCACCTTGGCGTCCGGCTCCCAAGCGCCCAGTTCCTTGGCGCGCTTAGTGACCGAGGCTATGGCGGCAGCCTTCTCCTCGTCGGTCAGAAAGTGCTGGTAGATGTCATTCCACTGACCGTCCTCGAATCGACAGTAACGCATGCCGCAGGTTGGCAGAATGTGAAGCCGACTCAGATCTGCCTCGGGGGGCAGCTTCGCCAACACCTGCTTGTTGAACTGCGGCCAGGCCCCACCCGAAATGATGGCGACGTCACAAACCTTCAGCAGACGGGCCAGCGCTGCCGCCATCGAAGGCTCGATCGCGGTTTTCGACAGCGCCAAGGTGTCGTCAAGGTCGAAGGCCACTAAGCGAATCGTCATAACTTCAAGCCTACGGTAGGTCCGCAAGTACCCGAAGATGGCCGCGCCGGGCGCCCGGGGCCTCATCTGCCAACTCAACGGCCAAGTCGCGGCGCCGTGGGGTCGGGATGTCATCATCGGGTGCGTCACCCCAGCCGATGCGGCGAACCTCGTCAGCCAGGCTGTTCAGCCAGGCCGGCGCCTGCGTCGCCTGAGGGTCTGGCTCACTGACGCGCTCAAGACTCCAACCTGACGGCACCTGAAGATGACGAGCGTGCTCAAGGCACAAGTCGTAGTCGCCCGGGTCGTGCTCGGACCTCAGCGGGCCGAGTGTGGCCGTGGAGCGCGCATAGTTGTACGTCAAGGTCGCCGCAGGGGCCCCTTGGCAGCCCACTCGGTAGCAGCGACGGTTCACACGTCGATGATAGCGCCCCATTGTGAACACACAGCCGCGACGCGCCACAGCCATACCCCTGGCACTGGTATTGTGACGGACATGGTATCTCGGCGCGACAGGCATGGGCATGGTGTGCGCGGCCCTTTGTCGCTGCGCAACAGATTGACGTCTCGGCCTGCACCGGTGCGCTTGCTGCCCTCGCGCCGCGACTATTTCCGGGAATGTGTCGAGGATTCAGCCGACCGGATCACCCGGTCCTGCCCTGACGCCATCCGCGGTGTCGATATCGGCGTCGA
>WQYR01000185.1 GCA_009781145.1 Propionibacteriaceae bacterium
GCGCGAGCTTGCCATCATCTGGAAGACACTGCCCGACGCGGCCGTCACAAAAACATCAAGACACTACGCCCACCCAGTCACCCTGGACCGGCGAGAACCATACCACTTCGACATCATCGACCTGGCTGGGTTTTGTCAAAGAACCTCACCATGGGCAAGCACGGCTCGCGCCATACGCGGCAGCATTTGGCAGCCGTACGGAGCCGAGTGGCATCACCTGGGCGCAGCACAGGCTTGAGAGAGCACAAATTCGCTCTCGCAAGGTAGAAAACACCAAGAGAAAGAAGGAACAATAATGCCAAATGTCGCACAACTTGCGTTCACACAGGTAGTTTCGTGCTATTTGAACCCTGGGTCAACCCCGACAGGGATCGTCTCAACGATAGGCCAGACATGGACGCCAACAAGTGCCAAGCAGGTCAACGGAACCTGGTACTTGCAGGGAACGTCGGGTTGGTGGCCAGCAACCGCCAACAAATCCACGAAGAATGGCCAGCCTGTCGAGATCAAGCCGACCATGGGCAGTATGTATGAAGGCAGCAGCACGCCGGAACCGGCAATAAAGGTCCGCCTGGTCAAGACTGAACTCATCAACGCGGGACAGGTTGTCTACGTGCCAGTTCTCAATTTCCCGGCCAATATCGACCCAATCTAGCAGGTGCGCCGCCCCAATTCGCGGTCGTTGCTTTGCCGGTGGCCGCCAAGGTCACCGGCAAAGCAGCTTTTGGGCGCCATGGTGACGCGCCACCTGATCCCAAAAGGCAGCGAGAACAAGACATTCCGGGTAAGGCACCGGTTGAAACTGGAGGATATCTCGTGGCACTGGGAAGCGTTGACATTCATCCTTACTACCAGTGGGGCATCGCCCTCCTTCCATGCATAACCAGTTATGCCATCGTCAAGGCAACTGAAGGCGTGGCACAGATGACTTCAGGGGAAAACAGATAGCCGAGCGTGTGCTCGACTCCGGACTGATGCTTGGCTTGTGCCACTTCACCTGGGAGAATGACCCGCTTGCCGAGGCGGCGATATTCGGCAGCGCCGTTGGGGCCCCATGTGACAGCGGCTGTCCTCGCGCTCGATTGAGAGGGAATAGGGGCCACACGCGGGGACAAGGGATGAACATTTCTGAACCGCGTCCATGAACTGACAGGAGTGTGGCCCCTCATCTGCAGGGACAGCGGCAACCTCATCAAGGTCACGACACCAGAGGTGGCGGCCGACTGAGGGCCTGTGGTGCATCCTGGCCGCGTGATGGCACCATTGGCGACTGGGAAAATGCCATGATGGTGGTCTGTCCAATTGGCTGGACAATGGCAGCACGGCAGTGCGGCATCATGTCAGCCCAAGCTGCCACAACCCGACTAGGCACCAGCGGTCCATCCAATGTTGATGTTGACTGGTTCTACGGCGACGCAACAGCGTGGGTTAGGTACGCGACCGGAATGCTGAACCCAACACCACTTCGGGCGCTTCCTTCCGACCAAAACATCGACAACCTTGCCAGGAAGATAATCGCTGGCGATTTCGCCAAGGGCGAAACACGCCTCCCCCAAGCACTAGGTGACCCGTACGCGCAAATTCAGGGCCGCGTCAACCAAATTTCTCGCGCCAGCCACCTGCATCGTCCGGCGTGGCGGCGCACAGTTCAATGCCTCGCCGAATGTCGGAGTATCGGCAAAATGGTAGAATCCCCGTCATGAAACTTTCTTGGGGAATCTTGCTTCTTGCTGCAATAGCTGGTCTCGTTGCGTGCGGTGCGCCCGCTACTCCTAGCAAGCCATCGACACCGCTGACGCTGCAGTGTAACACACCCAGCGACGCCCAAAAGGCCGCCATGGTGACCTTGGTGCCTGAGCAATACCAATCGTGGAGCATCGAGCTTTCAAATACGGTTGTTGTGGAGGCAGGCTCCGGCAAGCAGGCCATTGGTTTTAGTTGGACGGCCCGCAAGGATGGCAGTGCCTCATCGGACGGGCCACTGGTATTTTTGGCGCCGGATGGCAGCACCAATGCTTCGGTGTGGCAGCAGATTCCCTATGAGTCCGCCAAGCCGGACCCATACGGTCAGCACCCCGATCTATCACAGGACGAGAACAACCTACTGCTAGCTGAGCACGCCGCTTTGATGTGCACAATGGGTGGCTGACTGTCGCCTTCTTGCGACAGCTATCTGCTGCGTTCAACTGACCTGACAGTACGCAGGCAGATTGATATGCCGCGAGAGTGGTTCCGCCAGGACAGGACAGACTCTCGGGAGCCTGGCCGCCGCGCAGGCGGTCGTCTGTCCAACCGATATCGCTCCCACTCGGTGTTTGAAGATTGTTGTCCGCGATTATGCGGATCCAGTTCACGTTGCTGACGAACTGGTCAGCCCGCGAGGGGCTCTCCGTCAACCAGCCGCGAAAGTACACCCCGTCTCCTTTGCTGGTATTGAGTGACAGGGCCCACCAGTCGAAGCTCGGCGTGTTGCCCTCACCCACATCCACCATGACGACGTCATGTTCTGCGAGGTGTTGGCTATCGAAATGTCTCCCCAGCCACTCTGCGGCGTCAGATGCCCACGAATTGGGGCAAACACCGCCGCCTCCCACGTCATCACCGATGGTGTTGGTGCCACACAACCAAGAGGAACTGCTGATGTTGACGCCGTCGGCGGGGTCGTCACAGATGCCGCCGATAAGGTCGGCGCCGATGCCGACGGCGGCTGCTCTGGCCTAGTCACAGACGTCACTTGCGAGGTTGTCGGCGAGGCTGACAGCCTCGGCTCAGAGTTCGGTGCCACACACTCAGTTATGCACCCGGCAATAGGCGGGATGAAGAGTGCCCTCCGGCGCATCACGGGATGATCGCCGTCGCCAGGCGGAAACGGCAACCAGCAACCCGCCGATTCGTGCATCGATCACCAATGGCCCGGTCATTGGGAAAGACGTTCCCATGACCTATCTACAATCCAGGTTGATGTGCGACAGCGCAATAACGCCGTCCTCTCCCCTGGCAAATTTCAATGTACCACCCATGATGTTCCCTGTTTTGGTCTTCAACGCGGACATGCTCGGCGGCGCCTTTCCTTTTGTTGAGTTGGTAACTTCCATCATTCTTGGTTTGACATGTGTGCCGGTGGGACTGTAATGTCTTAGACGTTGGGCGATGCTGTGCCCAAAAGTTGTTGAAGCCCCGCCTCGGTGCGGGGCTTTTCTGTTCTCTCACCAAAGTTGCTGTGCCACCAGCGAGACAGTTGCGCGCCTCACTGTTCACACACCATCAAGGCACAAACCA
>WQYR01000186.1 GCA_009781145.1 Propionibacteriaceae bacterium
AAACCACCGCTTCGCCGCCGCCCCAACCAACAACACTCATCGAAGCGGAGGTTTGTGACACGCCCTACACAGTTTCGGTCGTTTTCTGCCGCTGGTGCTGCCGCGCCCGCCCTCGCGGGCTTGCCCACGGACATTTCTGTCGTGTTCTCCCACAACCAAGGACAGTGAACGAGTCTGCTACCTAAGTCTGCTTTCGTGCATCCACAGTTTTGCGGCCAGCTTTCCTGCAGACAATGTTGCTCAAAGTGAAACAAGAACCCGTCACCAGCCAGTCTGGAACACCAGGAATGAAAACTGTTCTACCGAGCGCAACCATGCGGATAACCGAACAACAACCCAACCATCTGTCCTGATGGCGGCAGCGTGAAATCGGTGGCAAGCCCGCGAAGACGGGCGCGGCAGCACCAGCGGCAGGGCTGGACGAGGCGGCGGCCAATGACGTGGAATAGCCAGTTTTCGTTCAACAAGCACCGCCTCGCCGTCGGTAGATACCGAAACCGGTGCCGAAGCAGAGATGCCTGGAGCAGGGTTGATCGCTTCCGCCATGCCGTGGAGACTGCTATGGCCAATGACTTCTAGGGCTGGACTTGTGTTTGTCGATGCTGATGCGCTGGCATCGCCCATGACCAGGACGGCGCTCATGACGGCGTCGTTCGCCCAGGGGGTTACTACCGGGAGTCGCTGGGGCTGGGTGTCGGACCAGAGTAATTCGATCTCTCCGCCTAGCGGCGGCTCCGATGGTTATCGCGTGATCTGTGCCGAAGACGCAAATGATCCCGACTGGAGTACGGGCGATTGAGCCGAAGGCAGACGAGCTCGCTCGTATGCTGAGGCGATTGCAGCCTGTGAGAGGGAGCTTCGCGACCGAGCACAAGCAGTTGAGGGAATTTCAGGCGGCGTCCTCGGGGACGTCGTCCTCGTTGTCTGCCGTCTTTGACTTCTTGCCCTTCGGCTCGGGTTCCGGCTCCTCGACCAGATCCTGGACCCAGGGCACTGTGGAATCGTCGGAGTAGATCGCGTCGATCTGCGATGCGAAGTGACGCATGACGACGGCGCGGCGCACTTTGAGGCTTGGCGTGACCTCGCCCAGGTCCAACGACAGGTCGCGGTCGAGGATGACGAACTTGCGCACTGCCTCCCAATGCTGCAGTCGCTGGTTGGCACGCTGGATGAAGCGGGTGACCGACGCGTAGATCTCGGGACGCTGGCTCAGTTCCGCATAGGACGCGCCGGCCAGCCCGTGATGGTGACCCCAGCTTTCCAGGGCGTCGGCGTCCATCACGATCAGAGCCGCGACGTGCTTTTGGCCTTCGCCCAACACAACCGCCTGTGCGGCATATGGCGTGTTGGCCATGATGGCGTTCTCGACGACCTGTGGCGCCACATATTTGCCGTTGGACGTCTTCATAAGGTCTTTGCGGCGGTCCGTGATCACGATGTTGCCGGCCTCGTCGATGTAGCCAATATCCCCGGTGTGCAGCCATCCATCGGGCGTCAGGGCCTCGGCCGTGGCGTCCGGCAGGTTATGGTAGCCGCGCATGACGATCGGCCCGCGCAGCAACAACTCGCCGTCCTCGGCGATGACGGCCTCGATGCCAGGCATGGGTTCGCCGACCGTCCCAAACTTCAACCGGTCGGGGTGGTTGATCGACGCGATGGCGGAGGTCTCCGTCATGCCGAAGCCCTCAACCAACATCAGGCCAGCCGAGTACAGCCATTCCTGCACCTGGGGCGAAAGCTTGGCCGAACCGGAAACCATCAGTCGCATGCGCCCGCCAAGCTTCTCGCGCAGCTTCGAGAACACCAAAGTGTCTGCGAGCTTGTGGCGGGCGGCCAGGCCCGGGGGCATCCGCTTGTGCGCAAGACGGTAGGGGCGGCTCTTGGCGCCGATGCCGAACGCCCAGTGGCTCATTCTTCCCTTGATGCCCGACTTCGGATACATGGTGATGACGGCCGCACGGACCTTCTCGAAAATGCGCGGCACGCCGATCAGCAGGGTCGGGTGGGTTTCGCCGACGCCCTGCATCAGGCGGTTGATGCGACCGTCGATGACGGCCTCAAAACCAACCTCAAGCTGGACGGCCAACAGATCGCGGCCGAAAACGTGCGCCAACGGCAGCCACAGGTACATGACGTCATCGGGGTAGCACACGTCGTAGGCCTTGACGCAAACACCCTCATACACCCAGGCGCCATGCAGCAACTCGACACCCTTGGGCCGTCCGGTTGTGCCGGAGGTGTAGATCAGCGTCGACAGCTTGTCCAGCGTCAAAGACGCCACCGTCTGATCAACCAACTCGGGGTTGTCGATCAGGAAAGTCCGGCCGATTTCGTGCAGACGGGCCATCGTCAGCACCCGGGGGTCGTCGCCGTAGCCTTCGTCGCGGTCGTCGTCGATCAGCACGATGTGACGCAACTGGTCGTTCAGTTCGTCATTACCGATAACCTTGACGAGTTGCGCAGCGTTCTCGGCCATCAAGATCACCGAGTTGGAATCCTTCAGGATGAACGCTTCCTCTTCGGCGTGCGTGTTCGGGTACACGGTCGTTGTGACGCCACCGGCGCAAGCGATAGCCAGATCGAGCAGAACCCATTCAACGCGCGTCGAACAGGCGATGGCTACGCGCTCCTCCCATTGCAGGCCCAGCGACAGCAGTCCGGCCGCCAGCTCGTCCACTTGTTCCTTCGATTGCGCCCAGGTCAGCGACTGCCACCTCTCCGGTTCCGTGTAGGACGGGAAGTGGAAAGCAACCTTGTTCGACGACTGTGCCACCCGACGCCGAAACATGTCTGGGTAGCTACTGGCGCACTGGGCAAGCAACTCGGCTCTGGTTTCGAGTACGGTCATCTGGGCTCCTTTGTTCCTTTTGCGCGACTGTCTCGAGGTTAGCTCAAAGGCTGACAGACCGCAGCACGAAAACCTACAAAAAACTGCGACACCGGATGGATAATCGTCCGAAAACATCAATTGATACTGCACATTTCAACAGATGCTCGTACACTGACACCATGAGTAGCGACGAAACGATCACTCCAGCCCAGTACAACGCGTACCGACACTGGCGCCTCGCTGCGGAAAATATTGACGCCTGCCTTAACAGAATGCTCTCCAACGACGAGCTGTCGATGGTCGAAATGCGCGTCCTGATTATCCTGAACGACGCCCCCGACATGCGCCTTCGCATGTCAGATCTCGCTTCCGACGCCAACCATTCGCCGTCCCGCTCATCCCACACGATCACCCGCATGGAAACCCGAGGCTGGGTGAAGCG
>WQYR01000187.1 GCA_009781145.1 Propionibacteriaceae bacterium
ACGGTAAGGCCCGGGTACCTGACGGTGATCGTCTTGGTGTGGTCATGCAGGTCGTCGCCCGCCGACAGAGAGTCCCTCGTCAGCGTTACCCTTATCGGGGCCGGACGGTCTGGCGCGTCGCCCGCCGATGCTGCGACCTGATTCATGGCACCAATTCAACCCACACGCCGTCGGCCACGCAAAATCCCACTCGCACTGAGCAAAAACTGCCAGAGTCACGCCGCTCAGTGTCGCCTCGACATCAGGGACGCGTCAGCCGACGGCGCGACGACCGCCGAAGACCATTTAGACCATCTCACCATTCGGAGTTTGGACACTACGCCCGCCGTCCGGGGCCATAATTGGTCAGGCGGTGGTCACACACCGACCAGGAGGCTTGATGGAGGTGGCGGATGCCCGCTTACATTCTCAAGCGCCTTGCGATGTCCATCGCCACAATGTTCTTCATCATCGTGTTGACGTTCGTGCTGATGCACTCGGTGCCGGGCGGCCCGTTTTCGCCCGAGAAGGCAGTTCCGCCAGAGGTGATTGCGGCGCTGAACCAGAAGTACGGTCTGGACAAGCCTCTGATCGTTCAGTTTGGCAACTATCTGTCGGGCCTGCTGCATTTCAACCTGGGGCCAAGCTTCAAGTACCCCGGACGCAGCGTCAATGACTTCATCGTCAACGGCGCCCCATACTCCATGAGACTGGGCTTCGTCACCATACTGTTCGCCGTTGTGGCGTCCATCCCCATGGGTGTTGTGGCAGCCAAACGCAACGGCCACTGGCCCGATGCGGTTGTGATGGTGGTGGCCACGCTCGGTGTCACGATTCCGAGCTTCGTTGCCGCCGCGGGGCTGATCTACCTGTTTTCATACCGCCTGCATTGGGTGCCAACTTTCGGATTGAACACTCCCATCACCTTCATCCTGCCGGTGCTGGCGCTCGGCGGCTATTCGTTGTCATTCCTGGCTCGGCTTGTGCGGTCGTCGATGCTTGAGGTTATGGGGCAGGACTACATTCGCACCGCCCGCGCGAAGGGCGTCGGCGAGTGGCGGATCGTCTTTCGTCACGCACTGCGCAACGCAATGATCCCATTCCTGACGGTACTCGGACCCACGATCGCAGGCCTCATGACGGGTAGTTTCGTCATCGAAAAGATCTTCGCAATACCGGGCATGGGCGGCTATTTCGTCAATTCGGTCACGCAGCGTGACTACACAACGATCATGGGCATGACGGTGTTCTACGCCGCTTTCCTGATCGTCATGGTGTTCATCATCGACATGTTTTTCCGTCTCGTCGACCCCCGGATACGGTTGGACTGACCGATGAGCGCGACAGACTGGGACCTGTTACCCGCCGGGCGGGTGGACGATCACGTACTACCACCAGGACGGTCGTACTGGCGTGACGTGTGGCAGCGTCTGCGTGTCAAGAAACTGGCGATGTTCGGTGCCGGGGCACTTCTTGTCATCGCATTTCTGGCGCTTTTCGGCCCCATGATCACAGGGCATTCCTACAATGCCCAAGACCCAAGCGTGGCCAACGTGCCGCCGGTGATGCGGGTGATGACTTTCCCAAGCTTTGACAACGGCTTCTACGTCAACCCGTCTTTGAAAGTCATCGAAGTGTCGTCCAATGGCAGGCTTGTCGGGCAGGCCACCCAGACCAGCGACGACATGATCAAAAAGAAGATGACATTCGACACGGGCAATGGCGAGGTGTTCCTCGACTATTCGCAAACCCCTGCCCGTCTTCTTGACGGGGACGGCAACCCGGCCACGCACACCTCTTTGCGCTGGAATATGAGCTACCTTCTCGGTACTGATGCTCTCGGACGGGACGTGTTGACTCGCACGATGTATGGGGCGCGCATATCTTTGGCTGTGGCGATTGTCGCCACTTTGGTCAACGTGCTGATCGGTGTGGTTTTCGGAAGTATCAGCGGTTATGTCGGCGGCACCATGGACGGTGTGATGATGCGTCTCGTCGACATTATCAGCACGATTCCTCTTGCCTTATATGTCATTTTGATCAAGGTGGTGCTGGGCAGCGGCGGCTTCTTTTCGATTGTCATCGCGCTGGCCAGCGTGTACTGGGTCGACATGGCCCGCGTCGTGCGCAGCCAGGCGTTGTCGCTGAAGAACCAGGAGTTCGTGCTGGCGGCCCGCACAATCGGCACGTCCGGTTCGGCGATTCTTCGCCGCCATATTGTTCCGAATGCGATGGGGCCAATTCTGGTGACGGGCACGATGCTGATCCCTAGCGCGATTTTCATCGAGGCGTTCCTGTCATTCATCGGCATCGGCATCGCCCCGCCCATGGCCAGTCTGGGCACGATGGCGAACGACGCCCTGGCGACCCTTGCCACCTCGCCGTACCAGTTGTTGATTCCGGCGGGCGCCATCTGCCTGCTGATGTTTGCCTTCAATTTCCTGGGCGACGGTTTGCGCGAAGCACTTGATCCGAGGTTGCGCCCATGAGCCTGCTTGATGTCGAGAATCTGCGCACCCATTTCCGGACGGGACGCCCAGCCGATCATCTTCCCGATGTTCAGGCGGTGCGGGGCGTCAGCTTCTCGCTCGCCCACGGCGAGACGGTGGGGGTTGTCGGCGAGTCGGGCAGCGGCAAGTCCGTCACCGCGATGAGCGTTCTCAACTTGCTGCCTGACACCGCCACGCTGAATGTCGGCTCAATGACGTTGGACGGCCGCTCAATCTTCAACCTGTCTCGAAAGGACGAGCAGGCGCTTCGGGGCAAGCAGATAGCCATGGTTTTCCAGGACCCGATGACCAGCCTCAACCCGCTGATGCCAATCGGCAAGCAGATCGACGAAATGTTCCTCGTCCACGAAAAGGGTATGTCCAAAGCCGAGCGTAAGCAGCGGGTGATCGACATGCTGACCGAGGTGCGCATTCCGGAACCGGCGAAACGGTACAACAGCTACCCGCACGAGTTTTCGGGTGGAATGCGCCAGCGGGTGATGATTGCCATGGCGATGGCGCTTCGTCCTCAGGTGCTAATCGCGGACGAGCCAACCACGGCCCTGGACGTCACAATCCAAGACCAGATTTTGCGTCTGATGCGCCGCCTCCAGATCGAAAACGGCACGTCGATATTGCTGATTTCGCACGACCTGTCGGTCGTCGCAGGGCTGTGTTCGCGGGTGATTGTCATGTATGGCGGCCTGATCATGGAAGAGTCGCCGGTCGCCGATCTGTTCTCGCGCCCCCTGCACCCGTACACAATTGGCCTGCTTGGCGCGCTGCCTGCA
>WQYR01000188.1 GCA_009781145.1 Propionibacteriaceae bacterium
AACGTTTTGCAACCGCCCAACTGGCACGGTGCCGGCGGCGACCCGGTGGTGTCCGTCAGCGACTTCCTCGACTTTTCCGTCTATGTGGACGCTGACGAAACAGCAATCAGGTCCTGGTTCATCGAGCGGTTTCTGGCGCTGCGGGCGACGGCCTTCACCGACCCGTCGAGCTTCTTCCGTCAATACGCTGCCCTGCGCGACGAGGAGGCTGCCCAAATGGCGGGCCAAGTGTGGGACGAAATCAACGGCCTCAATCTGCGCGACCATATCGCCCCGACCCAACCCAGGGCGACGGTCATCCTTCGCAAGGACGACGATCACCGCGTCGAGTCAGTGCTGATCCGCCGCGTGTGATGTCAGATCCTGCGAGCGTGGCCCCAGTCAAGGCTACATCTTCTTGGCCGGCGCCACCGCCAAACTTTCAGTCGCCATCGCATCACTTCTGTCAGCCTCAATTGGTGGGGCGACGATGGGGTGCAATCAGGTGCTCGACAACGACCGATTTGGGCGGATTGCCTTCCCGGTGTTGTGCGTTCATCCTTCGTGTTGTCCGCTTGTGCTGGTCCGCTTGATACTCAAAAGAGGCCCAGTGGGCTCGCCGGAAGTCGATGTGGACAATCGTTCACCGAAACTAAGTCCTGGCAACGATGCCCGGCCAAGTAACGAAAGGAATCGATATGAAAAGCAACACGTCCAGACAACCTAAGGCGGGCGTAAGGCGGGTGTTTATCCCTGGAATTGTCTTGCTTTCTACGTCTCTGCTTGCAATCGCACCGATTGCTCCTGCCAATGCTGAACCGCGCGGCGGCGCTGATTCCAGCACCGATGCCTTTGCGGCGAGCGTTGGTGTGGAGTTTCTGAAGAACCAGCAGATCCTGCAAGAATTCCAGGGATGGATCATCACGCAGCCCGGTGCGGGAGACAGCGGCTATATCGGTCAAATCAACGACTCCAGCACGCTATCAGTTAGATTGTTGTGGCATGACGATGAGGCATTTTTGAAGCAGGTGCTGGATCGTGCGGCTGGGCTTGGTATTACGGCCACGGTTGAGAACCGTTCGAAGTCGCTTAAGCAGCTCGACGATGACGCTCGGCGCCTCTTTGGCGATAAGCAGAAGTACCAGGACAGCGGTTTTTCTATTACTTCAATTGGAACAGTTGGTGAAGTTGACGGGCTGACAGTCAACGGTACGTTTTCGGACGAGCTGAGTAGCACGGCCAATAACAAGCTCCCGGCTTCCGCCATTCAGGCGTCTCGGCAGGCTCTGGCTGATTCGATGGCCGCGACCGTGGGGGACACCGTGACTCTCGTTGAAAGCGCCAGCGGCAACGCGAGCGTAAACATCCGATCAAACTCAATGTCACCGTTTTTCGCTGGCAGCTACATGTATGACAGGATCACGGGAGCGGGCTGTTCAACGGGATTTGCTGTTCAATACAAC
This sequence comes from Propionibacteriaceae bacterium, assembly GCA_009781145.1. Classification (GTDB taxonomy): domain Bacteria; phylum Actinomycetota; class Actinomycetes; order Propionibacteriales; family Propionibacteriaceae; genus WRGV01. The sequence goes on from WQYR01000188.1 coordinate 1,443, forward strand.
AACCGCACTTGGGCAACAACGGCGCGACATTGCCAGGGCACCTTCGTGTCTCGTGACAATGCGAACACCACGATCGGCTCAAACTCTCTCTTCACATCCGACGGCGCCGCATCATTGCTCACGGGCAATGGCGACGGCCACATGTTTGACGGAGCGCACAACAACAGTAGCGGCTACGCCAAACCAGTGTGGGGCCTTGCGGACCTTGGAATGGACGATTACATATGCACCAGTGGAGGCAACTCCGGTGTCCACTGTAATCTCCATGTGACCAATCTTCGCGTTTGGTTCAATGACGGTTCCGGCCTAACCTCAATGATAGAGGCATTCCAAAAGACCCCAGGTGATATTGCGATAATGCACGGAGACTCGGGTGGCCCGGTGCTTGTGGTGTACGCCAATGGATATGTGGGGGCGGCCGGCATGATCCAATCGGTGCAGGGCACCGGGCTGTCCGGCGCCGCCTGTGGCCTCGCTCGCGACCCCAGCCCGTGTAGCACAGGTGTTCTCTTTACGTCCATGCGTACAATTGTCAATTCGATCGGTGGAACGATTGTCACTGGCAGCGGAACATATGGCAGTGGGTAAGATCTGGGGCACAAGGCTATCGCATCTTGCGGTGGGGCGGCAGAGGAAGAAACGATGGGCAGATTCCAAGTTCGAGCGTGGATCGCCGGGGTGCTCCTATTCGGAGTGTCTTTCGGTGGATGTGCCGCGGAAGCGGGGTCTGGGACATCGCAATCCGGCATTCGCCCCAGCATCAGCCCCACGAGCCTTCCAGAGCTCGACCCAAGCAAGTGCTGGTTACCCGGGGTCTCTGAGCCGGGTTGCCCAGACCTGATCAGCGTCCGCGGGCGCGAACCCGCCGGCGCCAGTGACAGCACCGTTGCTGGCGCCGTGCGGGTGGGATCTGACACGGGCGTTATGAACGGAACACTCATCATTTTCGTTTCGATGAGCGTGTGCCGCCAATGGTCCATCAGCCTTCGAACAGCGGGCGACGTGTGGTACCCAACTTATGTGGCAGGGACAGCAGCGGGTTGCATTGTAGACTCAGATTCGCCCGGAGATACACCGGGTGATGCAACAGCAGGCAAGCAGACTGAAGAACCTCACGAGTGGGTGGTAGGCCTGATCACCAATCCATTCGAAGTTACCGTTCTTAACGACGGGAACATCCGCTTCGCGTCACTCGACGACCCCGCGTTCATTGACTTTCAATGGGCAAGATGAATGACAAGCCTGCTGTGGCCAAGGTTGAAAACGAGGTTACCCTTTTGCATCACGCTGCACAGTTATGGCAGTAGGTCTGGACGGCGTTGCTCCGTCAGAGCCCTGGACTGCTCGGCCCGCCATTGCGCAACTTTGCCGTGATGGCCGCTCAGCAACACTTCGGGCACGTCCAGGCCCCGCCAACTCGCCGGTTTCGTGAAGACGGGGTACTCCAGCAGGCCGTCGGTGGCTGACGCGTACGACTCTTCGACCAGCGAGTCAGGGTTGCCGATCACGCCGGGCAGTAGCCTCACGATAGCCTCGATCATTGCCAGGGCCGCGACCTCGCCCCCGTTTAGGACGTAGTCGCCCAAGCTGAGCTCGCGCACGTCGAAATGCTGCTGTGCCCATTCGATGACGCGATGATCGATGCCTTCATATCGTCCGCAAGCAAAGACGATTTGTTGCTGCTGACTGAGATCGCCCGCGACCGCCTGGTTGAACGGCACACCTGACGGGCTGGGGACCACCAAGACTGGGCGCTGCGGCGCGTCGGCCAGCACCGCGTCAAGAGCCTCGCCCCAGGGTTC
>WQYR01000189.1 GCA_009781145.1 Propionibacteriaceae bacterium
GCCAAGTCGTTGTTGTAGTCTGAAAGCCTAAGGGAAAGGAACATGTCCATGAGCTATCCGACAGGATCACCAGTTAGCACACCCAAGAAGCCAGGTATGGCCGGCATCATCATCGGCATTATCTTGATCGTTCTATCGGTTCCTATCGGTGCTGCGATCATCTACGCCGGTGTGTCCAGTACAGCGAAAGCATTCGTTTCGGCCGACCAATTTTACTCTGACGGCAACAGCAACCAGGTCAGCATCACCGGCACTGCGGACATGGGCATCTGGGCCAGCGCCTCCTTAGTCAGTGGCACTTGTCAGGTAGCTGACCCGTCCGGCAATGATGTGGCCCTCAACTACAGCTCGATTTCTCAAAACGTCAATAGCTGGTGGTTGTATGCAACTTTTACGCCGAACGGTAGCGGCACATACACGGTGGCTTGCTCGCAAGGTATGGGTTTCAGTTTCGACTACCTTGTGGCGCCCACCATAGTCACCAAGTCCGTCGTCGGAGGCCTATTTGGCGGCATTGCCGCCGGGTTCGTGGCGTTTGTAGTCGGCCTCGTCTTGATCATCGTGACGGCTGTCCGCCGCGGAAAGTGGACACGCACCTATGGTGGCACGGCACCAGGAATGGTGACGGCATACGGTCAGGCCATGCCGCCGGCGTACCCGCCCCAGGCGTACCCACCCCAGATGCCCTACCAGCCGCCGTCTGCCCCACTCCCTGGCCAGTAGGCATCCGACCGCGACCGCTTTGACTTATTTGACCTAATAGGTCAAACTAGTCATAGCTGATCAAGGAGGCTGCGATGCCCGCAGAAACTGCAATGCCTATCGCGCAGGCGAAGGCTCACTTCTCAGACGTGCTACGGCGCGTCGAGGACGGCGAGGATGTCGTCGTCACCCGCGGCGTCAAACAAGAACCGGTTGCCGTCATTATCTCGATGGAAAAGTTTCGAGCGAAGAAAGAGCGCAAACTGGGGACGCTGGCCGGCAGGATGGAAGTGGTCTTCCATGATGACTGGCACATGACCGATGAGGAGTTGCTCGCATCGTGAAGTATCTCGCAGACACCCACGTCCTGTTGTGGGCTTTTGAGAGCAAGAACAAGCTATCTTCCGCGATGATCAATGCACTCGAGGACCGCGAATCAGAAGTGCTGTTCAGCCCAGCCAGCTTATGGGAAATCTCAATCAAATATGGCCTCAAAAAGCTCGAGATCCACGGAATCACCCCCGAAGAGTTCCTCGACGAACTCGACAAGAGCTTCTTTGAATGCTTGCCGCTGGACAATGCGCTCGTCGCATCAAGCCACAAGCTGCCACGGCTACACGGCGACCCGTTCGACCGTTTGCTGATTTGGCAGGCTATCTCAAACGGCTGCACATTGCTGAGCGCCGACACAGCCACAGACGCCTACACCGCCCACGGGCTCAGCGTCGTGCATTGACAAGAGAGAGGCAGTGACTCTGACTTCGCGCGCAGCAGCATGACGCCCCTCAGGTCGCCCCGGATGACGAATCGGCGGGACACAGGGCCGTTAACCCGCGTGTCCTAACTGGGGTGCGTCATTGCTGACGGGTTGACCCAGGCGTCGAATTGGGCTTCTGTCACTTCGCCCGACGCCAGGGCTGCTGCCTTGAGTGTTAGCCCCTCGTTGTCGGCGCGCTTCGCTATTGCCGCGGCCTTGTCGTAGCCGATGTGGGGGCTGAGCGCCGTCACCAGCATTAGGTTGTCGTCCAGGTGAGCCTGGATGATGGGCAGGTTCGGCTGGATGCCCTGTGCGCAGTGGAGATCGAACATCCGGCAGGCGTCGGCCAATAGTTGGATGGACTCAAGGCAGCACCAGGCGATCACCGGCTTGAAGACATTGAGTTGGAAGTTGCCCTGGCTGCCGGCGAAGCCGACCGTCGCGTCGTTGCCGAACACCTTGGTGGCCACCATCGTCATCGCCTCGGCCTGCGTCGGGTTGACCTTGCCCGGCATGATCGAGCTGCCCGGCTCGTTCTCTGGGATGCTCAACTCGCCGATGCCGTTGCGCGGCCCCGATGCGTACCACCGGATGTCGTTGGCGATCTTCATGCAAGCAACGGCCAGCACGCGCAGGGCGGACGACACTTGGACCAGCGCGTCGTGGGCGCTCATCGCCGCGAAAAGGTTACTGGCCTGGTGAAACTCCAGGCCCATCTCATCGCTGATGCGCTGGGCGGTCAACCGTCCAAAGTCGGGGTGCGTGTTGAGTCCGGTACCCACCGCCGTCCCTCCGATCGCCAGATCGCGGGCCGACTCGTCGGCAGCGCGGATGCCCGCTAACGCGAAGTCCAACTGCGCGACATACCCGCCGAGCACCTGCCCCAGCAGGACGGGCGTGGCGTCCTGCAGGTGGGTGCGTCCGACCATGACGACGCCGGCGAACTCGTCAGCCTTCGCCGCCAGAGTGTCGCGCAGCGCCTGGACGGACGGGTAGAGGTAGTTCAACTGGTCGACAATGGCGATGTGCATGGCCGTCGGGAAGGTGTCATTGCTGGACTGGCCCGCGTTGACGTCGTCATTGGGGTGGACGGGCGTCTTCGACCCAATGATGCCCCCGGCCAACTCGATGGCGCGATTGGCGACCACCTCGTTGGCGTTCATGTTCGACTGCGTCCCAGAACCCGTCTGGAAAACCACCAGCGGAAACTCGTCGTCCAACTTGCCGGCGATCACCTCGTCGGCTGCCTGAACGATGAGTTTGGCCTTATCGTGAGGTAATTGCCCCAGCTCGTCGTTGGCCTGGGCGGCGGCCTTTTTGAGGACGCCGAGAGCCTTGATCATCGGGCGTCCCCAAACGAAGGTGGGCCGTCCGATGTCGAAGTTGCCGATGGAGCGCTGCGTCTGCGCGCCCCAATAGTGCTCGGACGGCACCTCGACGGCGCCCATGGAATCAGTCTCAATGCGCGTGCTCATGCGCCAACCTTAGCAAGACCCGTCAGTATGTGGGCGCCGCATCGGTTCTGCCACACAAAATGGGACAAACTCGCAGCCAGATGTGTGGAACGCGCAGGTTGACGACGCATAGGCCAACTGACTTCGAGTTTGTCCCATTTCCGTCTGCAAAGACGCGGGGGCAGACCCTGCCGACTTGGCATCGACGTGGTAGGGTTAGTCCACATCCTTAGTTCACCATTGGAGAGCACCATGTTGACCGTCAATATCCATGACGCCAAGACGCACCTGTCGTCGCTTCTGGCAAACCTTGACGAGACGGGGCC
>WQYR01000190.1 GCA_009781145.1 Propionibacteriaceae bacterium
CCAAAACGCTCGGCCGCGCGCACGGCGTGACCAAGCGGGTCGACCTCGACCGTCTTGCGGTCAACACCCAGCAGCCTGGCCAGTTCGCCGGCGTGCGGCGTCAACAGGCAGTTGGCAGGCAGTGATGACCAGCCCAGTGCGGCCAGGGCCTCGTCGATCACCCACAGGGCTCCGGCGTCAATGACGCACGGGACGCCGTCACTGAGTCTCGCCGCGAGCCGTGCAACGTTCGTCTCGTCTTCGTCCCACCCACAGCCAAGCACCCAGGCCTTCACCCTGCCAACCCCGAAAGTGACGGACGGGCAACGCGCCAGGACGGCGGGACGGGCCGCCTCGGCACCACAGAAGCGGACGAAACCCGCGCCCGCCCGCAAGGCCCCAAGTGTGGACAGCAGAGCGGCCCCAGGGTAACGGGTAGAGCCGGTGTCGATTCCGACCACCCCGCGCGAGTACTTGTCGTCACAGCCGGTTGGCACTGGCCACCAACGGCGTAGGCCATCTTCCGAGATCGCTACCGCATCCATGGGTCTATCATTCCACGGTCACGGATTTCGCCAGGTTGCGCGGCTGGTCAACGTCATGCCCCAGCACAGTGGCCAACTCGCAGGCAAACATCTGAAGCGGCAGGATGGCCAACATCGGCTGCAGCAAAGTAGAGACGGAGGGCAACTGAATCAATGTGGACGCGAAAGGAACCACCGACTCGTCCCCCGCCTCAGCCAACACCAACACGCGAGCACCGCGAGCCCGCACCTCCTGAATATTGGATACCACCTTGTCGTGCAGCTGATCACGGCCGCGCGGAGGCACAATGACGAACACGGGTGTCGCCGGGCTGATGATGGCGATCGGGCCATGCTTCAACTCTCCGGCTGCGAAACCCTCGGCATGCAGATAGGCGATCTCCTTCAGCTTCAGCGCACCCTCCAAGGCGACGGGGTAGCCGACGTGGCGGCCGATGAACAAAAAGTCCTTGTTGGCAGCCAAATCGTGAGCCAGCCGATAGATCGACTCGGCACGGTCGAGCACCTGCTGCATCAGCGCCGGCATGGCGTTCAGTTCGTCCACCATGTCAGCAACCTCGTCACCGAACTTGGTGCCACGCACCTGCGCGAGCCACAGGCCCAGCAGGTAGCAGGCGGCCAACTGCGTGGTGAAACCTTTCGTCGACGCCACGCCGATTTCTGGCCCGGCGCGGGTGTACAGCACGGCGTCGGACTCGCGCGGGATCGTCGCGCCGACCGTGTTGCAGATGGCGATGACGCGGGCCCCCTGGGCCCGGGCGTGGCGGATCGCCATCAGCGTGTCGGCGGTCTCGCCAGACTGCGAAATCGTCACGCACAGGGTGCGTGGCCCAACTATCGGGTCGCGATAGCGGAACTCGCTGGCCAACTCGACCTCGCAGGGCACTCGCGTCCAGTGCTCGATGGCGTAGCGCGCCACCATGCCCGCGTAGAACGCTGTTCCGGCGGCCAGGATGACGATCTTGTCGATGGCCCTCAACTCGTCATCGCCGATGTTCACCTCGTCAAGCATCAGGTGGCCGGCGGCGTCGAAACGGCCCAGCAGCGTGTCGGCGACGGCCCGCGGCTGCTCAAAGATCTCCTTACGCATGAACCAGTCATAGCCCGTCTTTTCAGCGGACTTGGCGTCCCAGTCGACGCGATACTGACGTCCCTTCTTCACGTTGCCGTCGAAATCGGTGATGACAACTGTGGACGGCGTGATGACCACCACCTGATCTTGGCCCAGCTCTATGGCTTCGCGGGTGTGCTCAATGAAGGCCGCGACATCGGATGCGACGAAGTTTTCACCCTCGCCAACGCCGACCACCAGCGGCGAGTTGCGCCTCGCGGCGACGATGGTATCGGGATGGGCGGCGTCGATAGCCACCAGCGTGAAAGCACCCTTCAACCGGCCGCATGTGGCCCGCATCGCCTGCACCAAGTCGCCGCAAGCCCGCAACTCGCGGGCCAACCATTGGGATGCCACCTCCGTGTCGGTCTGCGAGGCGAACACAACCCCGTCCGTCTCCAACTGCTCGCGCAGTTCAGCGAAGTTCTCGATGATGCCGTTGTGCACCACCGCCACTTGCTCATCGGACGACAGGTGCGGGTGGGCATTGGTGTCCGTCGGCCCGCCGTGGGTGGCCCAGCGGGTATGACCAATGCCCTGATGGCTGACGGGCAGCGGGCTATCGGCTAACAACTCAGCCAGTTTCGCCAGCTTGCCAGCCCGCTTGGCGAAATACAGACGTCCGTCGACACCCAGCGCAATACCCGACGAGTCGTAGCCCCGATACTCCAGGCGACGCAGCCCGTCCATTACGACGCGCGCCGCATCCATTGGGCCGACATAGCCGATGATTCCGCACATAAGGGGTAATTCTACTGGCAGAGATAGACAGCGGGCGGCACCTTTTGGTACCGCCCGCGTTGGCCATGGCATGCGCCATGCCCATCAAGCTGGGGTTACTTGGCGACCTCGACGATCTTGGCGCCCTCGGCGGCACGCTGAACAGCGCTGCAGCCTTCCTTGGCGTTGCTTAGGGATTCGTACCCCTCGCCAGAAGCGACAATCTGACCGTTGCCGGCCTTAAGGCGGAAGCGGAACTTGCCAGCCTTGTCTTTGTATACCTCAAATGTTCCTGCCATATGTTGGTCTCCCTCCACTAGTAAATGAGACAAGGCTCAGCCTAGTACTTAGGTGGGGCTTTGCGACCCACCGCCCCGCTGAGATACCACCAAACCCACCTGATGCGTATACTCTTGCGGCGTGACACCCCGAAACCCGCCCACGCCGGCACCGTTTGTTCGTCTGCCCCGTGCGGCTTGGGCTGATCTGGCCGCCCAGAAATCCGTCGTCCTCAATCAGACGACCATCGACAGGCTTCGCGGTATCGGCGACCCGACAAACGAGCGCGACGTCTTGGAGGTGTACCACCCGCTCGCAGAACTGATCGGACGGTTTGCCACAGGCACGGCCCAATTGGGGCGCGACACCGGGGCCTTTTTGGAACTGCCGGTGGCTGGACCGCCGTTCATCCTTGGTATCGCGGGCTCTGTCGCGGTCGGAAAGTCTACGGTGGCCCGTCTGGTGGCCGAGTTGTTGCGTCGCTCCCCCGGGCATCCACGTGTCGACCTTGTCACCACTGACAGCTTCCTGCTTTCCAACGCCGAGTTGGAGGCCCGCGGCCTAGCCGATCGAAAAGGCTTTCCCGCCACCTACGACATGG
>WQYR01000191.1 GCA_009781145.1 Propionibacteriaceae bacterium
ATAGTGGCCGGGCTGATGCCGATCACCAATCTTGCCCAGGTGGCCAGGTTCGCGCAGTTGTCGGGGGCCCCGCTGCCGTCGGCCGTCACCGCCCGCCTGGAGAGGGCCGGCACCGACCCGCTGTCCGTGCGCGACGAGGGCGCACAGATAGGTGTGAGTCTGGCAGAGCAGCTTTTGGATCTTGGCGCGCCCGGCCTGCATTTCTTCACCCAGAACCGGTCTGGGGTCACGCGAGAGATTCTCGCCACGCTCCTGGCTCGTCAAGATCGAGGGTAACCAGGCGCTGGGTGGGGCGCGTCAGGGCGACGTAAAGCAGGTGCGGACCGCCGGCCGTCGTCGCCACAATCTCATCGGGCGCGACGACGATGACGTCGTCGTATTCCATGCCTTTGGCGTCCAGGGCCGTGACCACACTGACGGGTTCCGGCCAAGATAGCTGGTTGAGTGCCGCGAAACGGCCCGCCGGAACGACGATGCCCAATGTGCCGTCATTTTGTGGCAACAATTCGTCGACGACACCGCGGAGCCCATCGGTCAGGGCGTCACCAGCCACGACGCGCAGGCTCGGCATCACACCGGTCTCCCTGATCGCCACAGGCAGGTCGGCGTCCGGCTCATAGGTGGTGATGTAGGCCCCGGCAAGGGCAAACACCTCGCTGGGGCTGCGATAGTTTGTGGCCAGGCGGAATTGGCGGGTTGGTGCGTGCCCGATCAGCGAATCGACGGCGGCGGCCGTCTGCTTGGGGTCGGGGAATGAGCTTTGGGCTGGGTCGCCGACGATCGTCCACGACGCCTGGGGCCCGCGACGGCGCAGCATGCGCCACTGCATGGGTGTGACGTCCTGCGACTCGTCCACGAGAATGTGCCCGAAGGTCTCTTCCGGGTCGGCGTCGACGTCCACTTCGCGCTTGTCGGTCAGCAGGTCGGCGGTGGTGATCAATTCCTCGACGTCGTTGCCACCCTCGATGAAGACGTCCGGCTCGCGGACGTCCGATATCGGCGCTGGGCCGATCATGGCAACCAACTCGTCCAGCAGTGCCGTGTCGGCGATCGTCCAGTCAGGCTGAGGCAGCCCCAGACCTGGCGCATAGCCGGCGGCATGGGCCAGGCTGGCCGCCAGAAGAGCCTGCTCGTCGTCCGTCAGCAAGCCCTCGGCGACGCGCGCCAGCAATGTTGGAGACGACAGACGGGCCAGTACCTGTTCGGCGTCCAGGGTCGGCCACCAGGCCTGCAGGAACATCTGCCAGTGGGCTTGACCGGTGACGTTGTCGGTGAAGGCGTCGAAATCCATCTCGTCGGTGACGTCTTCCGGGGCGCGCTGCCAAAGGGCCTCCAGGACGGACGCCGAGACAGCTTTGAGTGCCCGGTTGGATTTTTGTGAGGCCAGCACGTGGCGCCGAATCTCTGAAAGCTGTTCGGGGCGAGCCGTCAAGATCACGCCCTTGACGGAAACCGTCAGTGTCTGGGCCTCCTGCGGCTGTGCCAGCGGTTCGGCGACCAGGCGGCGTAGCACCGGCAGCATCCGCAGGCTTCCCTTCAGCGCGGCGGTGGCGGCATCGTCATACCGGTTGGCCTCGAAGTCGATAACGTCGCTTGCCACCTGGCCGAGGGCCTTCAAGGTGACGGAATCCTCGCCGAGCCCCGGCAGCACCCGCTCGATGTAGCGCATGAAGATGGTCGACGGCCCCACGATCAGCACGCCAGCCTGTGTCAGACGTCGCCGGTAGGTGTAGAGCAGATAGGCGGCGCGGTGCAGGGCCACAATCGTCTTGCCGGTGCCGGGGCCGCCCGAGATGATCGTCACGCCCTGGTAGGGCGCCCGGATCGCCTCGTCCTGTTCGGCCTGGATGGTCGCGACAATGTCGCGCATGGTTTCGCCGCGGGCCCGGGTCAAGGCAGCCAGCAGGGCGCCTTCGCCCAACACTGCCAGGTTGCCGGCGTTTTGCGCGTCCAACAGATCATCCTCAATGCCTATGACTTTTTCGCCGGCACATTGGATGACGCGGCGTCGCGCCACGCTCATGGGGTCGGCGAAGGTTGCCCGGTAGAAGGGTTCGCTGGCGGGTGCGCGCCAGTCAATCACCAGCGGCTCGAAGTCCGCTGACCGGACGCCCAGGCGGCCGATGTGACGGATTTCTCCATCGGTGAGATCGAGACGTCCGAACACCAACCCCTCATGCTCGGCCTCCAACACCGCCAGCCGCTTTGCCGCCTGGAAGGCGAAGGCATCGCGCTCATACAGCGCCGTGCCGTCTTCCTCCCTGTGCCAATCGCCTCGGTCAGTTGTGAATAGCCGGTGAGATTCGTCATCGATCTCGCGCGCCGACGAGACGGCGTCACGCAAACACCGGTAGGCGTCGTCGATGATGGTCTGCTCTGCTGCCAACTCCTGCGCCAGCCGGGTAGCCGCCGATCCGCTCACTGTGCCTCATTTCACAAACGGTTGCCGGGCTGATAACAGAACCCCGCAAATGACCGACCTACAAGTGTACCGCCGTTATGAGAATCGTGTAGTACTCGTTGCGGTTGCGAGTAGTCTGTACACATGGCATTGTCAGCTGATGAGCAGCGGTTGCTGGATCAACTGGAGGAGTCCTTGCGGGCCGAGGACCCAGATTTGGCGCGCAAACTGGAGACCCATTCCGAAGCGCCAACCCCTCGCCGCTGGGCGATTGTCATAGCCTGTTTCATCGCCGGGCTCGCATTGCTGATAGTCGGCATGCTGGTCGACTTCCGGATTTCGGTGTTCGGCTTCCTCGTGATGTTCGCCGGCGTCGCGGTCGGCATGATCCGTCCGAAGCAGGCCAAAGACCCAGAGGCGAGCAACGTCGGTGAACCGTCGGATCGGCGGCAAAGCTGATGCCCAGTGTGTTTTCTCTGATCATCGCCGGTCAGATCCCGGGCCGCTTCGCGTACGCCGACGACCAGTGCGTTGTGTTTTCAACGATCGAGCCCATCAGCCCAGGCCACATGCTGGTCGTCCCGCGCGAGGAAATCGTTGCGTTCGTCGACGCCTCAGATGATCTGATCGCCCACTTGATGGTGGTTGCCAAGCGCGTTGGTTTGGCCCAGCAGGCTGGGTTCCCTGGCACGAGGGCCGTCATGATGGTGGCCGGCTTCGACGTGCCGCATTTGCATCTTCATGTCTTCTCGCTGGCCGATCAGGGCGGCATGAGCTTCGCC
>WQYR01000192.1 GCA_009781145.1 Propionibacteriaceae bacterium
AGCTATCGGCGGCGCCGTGACACCTAGCTTCGTCGGCGCTCTGTTGGCCGCAGTGGTGGTGACGATGCTTGTCAGGCGCACATCGAAGCCAGGTTTCGCCATTGTCAATGGTGCGCTCATCGGCCTGGTGCCGGGCATGCGCGTGTACAACGGCTTGTTGCAGATGGTGGGGACGAACGTCGTGCCCGCTGACCCCAGCCAGGGCGCCTCGGCGCTGATGGTGGCGGCTGGCGTGGCTTTGGCGCTGGCCGCGGGCGCGTCACTCGGCATCTATATCGGGCGTCCGGTTGGCGACCGCATCATGCGGTTGCCCCAAACCTGGATCCGACGGTTGGCCTTCTGACGCTAACGTAGAATTAGCCCGTCCAACTAGTTAGGGATTGCCTAATGCTCAGTGCACTCGACCTCGGCCTGCTCATGGGGCTGATGTCGCTGGGCGTCTTCTTGTCGTTCCGGGTGCTCAATTTCGCCGACCTGACCGTCGACGCCAGTTTCGTGACGGGCGCCGCAGTCGTGGCAATCGGCATCGTCAACGGCTGGCCGCCGCTGGTGGTGACGGTGCTGGCGTTCGTCGTCGGCTGCGTGGCGGGGTCGCTGACGGGGCTGCTCAACACGGTTGGCGGCATCAACCCGCTGCTGGCCGGCATTCTGATGCAGGTGGCGCTTTACACCATCAACCTGCGCATCATGGGTAAGGCCAACATCTCACTGCTCAACAAGAACACGTTGATCAGCTCTTTGCGTCCCTTCGCCGACTGGCAGTCGGTGGTGACATTCGGCCTCGTCGCCATGGTGTTTTGGCTTGCCGTGACCTGGTTCCTGGGGACGGACGTTGGGCTCGGCATGCGGTCGACGGGCGACAACGAGACGATGGCCCGCGCCCAAGGCGTGCAGTCCAAGACCATGGTGGTGGCGGGCCTGGCGCTCAGCAATGGCCTCGTGGCGCTGTCGGGCGGTCTGCTGGCGCAGTACAACGGGTTTGCCGACATCAGCATGGGCATAGGCACCATTGTCGCCGGCCTGGCCAGCGTCATCATCGGGCAGGCGATCTTCGGTAGCCGTCCCGTCTGGCGCGGGGCGATCGCCGCGGTGCTGGGGTCCGTCGTCTATCGCGTCATCATTCAGCTCGCGCTGGGGCTTGGCCTGCAGGCGGGCGACATGAAGCTGATCTCGGCGGTGCTGGTGATCATCGCTTTGCTGATTCCGCGGCTACCGGTGTTCCAGCAGTTCGCGCGGGCGCGCCACGAGCGGGAAATCGCCAAACAGGCCCTGGCCGCCGATCTGCCGGAGGTGTCCAATGGTTGAGGTGCCAAAGCTGGATGTCCAAGGCGTTTCCAAGACGTTCTTTCCGTACAGCGTCAACGAGCGCGTCGCGCTGGACGAGGTAAGCCTGAGCGTGTCGGACGGTGATTTCGTCACCATCATCGGGTCGAATGGGGCCGGCAAGTCGACGCTGCTGTCGGTGATCGCCGGGCTGTACAAGCCCGAGCAGGGACGGGTGTTCATCGACGGCCAGGATGTCACAGGCTGGACCGAACCGGCTATGGCGCGTCGCGTCGGCCGTGTCTTCCAGGACCCGATGGCCGGCACGGCACCCGAGCTGACGATCGAGGAGAACATGGCCGTGGCGTCCCGGCGCGGCTCCGTCCGGGGCCTGCGGCGGGGCTTGACGGCGAGGTCGCGACGTCATTTCCGCGACGAGTTGGCCGTCCTTGGGCTTGGGTTGGAGGATCGCCTGACCACCAAGGCGGCCTACCTGTCAGGCGGCCAGCGGCAGGCGTTGTCGCTTGTCATGGCAACATTCACGCACCCAGACATTCTGCTTTTGGACGAGCACACCGCCGCCCTCGACCCCAAGCGGGCTGAGTTGATCACCGAGTTGACGGAACGCGAGGTGGCCGCGTCCAAGCTGACGACCCTGATGGTGACGCACAACATGGCGCAAGCCCTGCGGCTAGGCAACCGTCTGCTTATGATGCACGCCGGCCGGATCGTGCTAGACCTCGCGGGTGAAGCCAAGACCAAGGCCACAGTCGAGGATCTGCTGGCCGAGTTCGAGAAGCGCGCCGCGCTGACGGACCGAACCCTGCTGACACAGTAACTGGCCGTTGGCTGTTGCGGCCCATCGCGTGGGAGGTCTTCCCGCCAGATGTCGCTGTTTGGGTGGCCGTTTCGAGGTTCGGTAGGGCAGACCTCGCATATTGCAGCGGTTTTTGGTTGGTCTTCCCTGCCGAACCTCCTCAGGGACGTCAAAAAGACGAGGTTGGGCGGGAAAACCTCCGGGTCCGAGACGGCCTCAAATCGCCTAGTGCGTGGCCGCCAGCACATCTGCCAGGCAGAATGCGGCGTAGAGCGGCAGGGTTGTGAGGCGGTCTTCCGTGCCGATGTTCTTTGTGCTCAGGCGGATTGCACGGGCGGGATCAAAGCGGGCTACATAGCTGGCAAGGCTTTGCGACCGGGTGTTGTCCGATGAGTTGACCTCCATGGGCACGACCCTCATTGTTTTGTCTACTAGTAAAAAGTCGACTTCTGCGGCGTTTCCGCTCGCCCAATACTGGCTTTCGATTCCGGCAGCCACCAGCGACTGTTTCACGAAGTTCTCAGCAATCCCGCCTCTGAAGGCGCCGGAAATTTGCCGATATCCGTCACGGTTACAGAAAGCCGTCGGCATGACCCCTAGTTGTGCCGACAGTATGCCCACATCGAACAAGAAGGCTTTGAAGAAAGTTCCTCCGCCCCGTGGCCGCAACGGCGCCACCGGCTCCTCGCTTTGATAGTGACGGTATAGCAGTCCCGCTGACTCCAGCCAGGCAAAGCTCGTCTCAAACTGGTGGAACCGAGCGCCGGATCGCACGTCCGAAAGTATGAACTTGCGGCTGGTGTCGCGCGCCAATTGATTGGGTGCGGATTCCCAGATCAGACGGGTTCGGATAGCGTCTTGCGCGTCGGCATAAAGCGCCATGTCGGCCAAGTACATCGTGGAAAGGTCACGCTGGATGCGCCGCACTTCCTCCCAGTCACTATTCTGGGCGAAGGCCTGCACAACGCGGGGCAGTCCTCCGACCATCATGTATTGCCTAGCCCAGGTCACGGCGTCATCGTGCGCGACGAACGGCCTACGCTCGGCCACACAAGCCCTTATTCCGTCGGCTTGGTTTCG
>WQYR01000193.1 GCA_009781145.1 Propionibacteriaceae bacterium
ACCATGGCAACCGACGCCGGCAAACCGCGGGGTGTCATGACGACCCTCTTCGCAGATGGATGACGTCGCCGGCATCGACGGGGACGAGGCTCTGGCCAACATCTACGAGCAGCGCACCGGTGGCGTCGAGGCCTCGGGCGTCACCCTCGATCACCCCATCTGGTCGCTCGACCCGCACCCGCCGCCCGATTGTCGACGACAACTTGAGGTAGTCGGCTTGCAAGTCACAACCGCTTTCCCACAAGGTGTAATAGTCCTGCATTTTCTGAAGGACGGACGCCACCGCGGCTGTCGCGTCGATTGGCCAGCCCGACAGCGCCAGGGAGGTTGCCGTGGGGACGGGCAACTCGTCGCGCGCCATGGCGATGTTCAAACCCCAACCCAACACGGCCATCTCACCGTCGCTTTGCGCCAGGATGCCGCATACTTTGGCGCCGTCGATCAGCACGTCGTTGGGCCACTTCAGGGTGACACGGTGCGGGTCGCAGCCAGCTTGCTGGCCGACATCGCACAGCCCGTCAGCCACCGCCATGCCCATCAGCAGCGACAACCAGCCCCATTGGTCGACGTCTCGAGTCGGGCGCAGCACCAGCGAAACCGCCGCGCCGGCGCCCGGCACGTCCTGCCAGATGCGGTCGAATCGTCCCCGTCCGGCGCTTTGATGACCAGCAATTCGCACCAGCCCCTCCGGTGCGTCTGGCCGCCGCGCCAGGTCGTCATTGGTGGAACCAGTTGACTCGACAACCTCGATCGGGCGCCAAATCGACCCCTCCCCGAGCAGACGCGCCAACTCGACGGAATCGACGGGCAGGGTGTTCACAGGCCCAGCATAACAATCTTGGTCAGTGATGGGCACTAGACTTGTTCTGTTGGCATTCTGCCAACGTAAAACACGGGAGGCCTCATGAGCACCATAGACGATATTCTCACCCAGATTCCTATCAAACAGTTGGCCGGCCAAGTCGGCGCCAGCCAGCCGGCAACGAAGACGGCAGTAAAGCAAGCCATCACCTCGCTGCTCGGCGGCATGTCGGCCAACACAGCTGACGGTGGCGCGGCGGCACTCACGGCCGCTGTCGCCAGCCACGCCGGGGGCGCCACGAGCCTCGCCGACGTCGACACCGCTGACGGCGCCAAGATCGTCAAGAAGGTGCTGGGCGCCAGCCCGACCGCGGCCGCGGCTGCGGTGGCCGACAAGACGGGCACCAATTCGGATCTGCTCGCCAAAATCCTGCCCATCGTCGCGCCGATGATCCTGACCTACCTGGCCAGCAAGATGACCGGCGGGTCGGCTGGCAAGACGGCCGTTGCCGGTGGCATCGGTGGCCTGCTCGGCAACATACTCGGCGGTCAGGCTTCGGGGGCCTCGGATGGTGGCGGCATCGCCGACATCCTCGGTGGCCTGCTCGGCGGCGGCGTGCCGGCCGGAAACTCGGCAGCCAACTCCGGTGGCCTGTCGGGCATCCTCAACTCCATTTTCTGATGACCCTAAGGGTCGTCCTAGCGTCATCGTCACCCGCCCGCAAGGCTGTCTTGCGGGCGGCTGGCGTATTTCCGGACGTCTTGGTACCCGGGGTGGACGAGGTGTTTTCCGCACCAGGCACCGCTGAACGGGTGTGCGAGATAGCCCGTCTCAAAGGGACGGCGGTGCGGCAGACACTGGGTGATACACCTGGTGAATCGACGGTTCTGATAGCCGCCGACACCATGCTCGACATTGGCGGAATCAGCTACGGCAAGCCCCATGACGTGGATGTTGCGCGCGAGCGATTGCACGCCATGAGCGGCGCGACCGGCGTGCTGTACACCGGGCATTATGTGGCCGTCGCGCCAGCGGGTGGGCCCTGGCAGGATCTCGTCGACGTCGCCGCGACGACCGTCCGTTTCGCAACCATGACCGACGACGAAATCGAGGCGTACCTTGGCACCGGCGAGCCACTGGAAGTCGCCGGGTCGTTCACAATCGACGGGCTAGGCGGTCCGTTCGTGGCCGGAATCGAGGGCGACCCCAGCAATGTGGTGGGCCTGTCCTTGCCCCTACTGCGCCTGATGCTAGCAAAGCTGGGCGTCCCCTGGACATCCCTGTGGCACTCAGCCAAAGGAAGTTATAGCGAAATATAGTGGCATATAGCAAAACTGTATATGAGGCTATAACAGGCTATAAACTGCTATACTTTTTGGAGTCAAGCAGCAAGGTTCGGCGATGAAAATTGAGACCAATCCGTACTCGCCCGGTGCGGGACGCCTACCTGTGGCGTTCGTGGGCAGGCAACGCGAACTAGATGTGTGGGCCGGTTCATTGCGACGAATCATGGCCGGACGCGACGCGCGGTCACTCGTATTAACTGGTCTTCGGGGCATGGGCAAGACCGTCCTGTTGACCAACTTTGCCCAGACAGCGCGCGACAACAAGTGGTTGGTCGCGCAGGTGGAAGCAGGGGCTGGCAAAGGGTTGCGCCAGTTGATCGCTGAACGATTTCAGGCACAGTTGTCCGATATTGCGCGTGGCGGCGCTGGCAAACGCAGTGCTACAGCCATCAAGTCGCTGCTCAGTTTTGTCAGGCCGTCGGTTGACCCCATGACAGGTTCATGGTCATTCGGCCTCGATTTCTCGGGCATGCCTGGGGGTGCCGACACCGGCATACTGGAGGCGGACTTGGGGCGGGTATTGACAGATCTGACCGAGGTGGCCAAAGAGCGCGGTGTCGGGGTGGCCTTGCTCGTTGACGAGGCGCAGGCCCTGAACAAAGACGAACTGGCAGCCTTCTGCCAGACCATCCAGTCCGCCGGCCAGGCGCAGGCCCCACTACTGGTGGCCCTGGCAGGGCTGCCCAACCTCCCCGTCAAACTAGCCGAGGCAAAAACCTACGCCGAAAGGTTGTTCGACTATCACACCATTGGTGCGCTGACGCCCCAGGAATCGCGTGACGCACTACTTGAGCCGGCTGCCCAAGAGCACGTCGATTGGTCGAACGAAGCAGCAGACCTGGTGCTGGACTCGTCACACGGCTACCCATACTTCATTCAGCAATTCGGCAGCGACACCTGGGATGCCGCGTCCGAGTCCCCCATCACGCCTGACATTGCCCGTATCGGCTTGGCGACTGGAAAAGCCTCGCTGGACGCCGGC
>WQYR01000194.1 GCA_009781145.1 Propionibacteriaceae bacterium
ATGGGGCCACCAGCGCCCGGATACAGACCATGCGGCCCCTGTGGCACCATCTCCTGGAACCCCATTCACACCACCAGATGGGGGAACGGGACAAACTCGAAGCTAGATAGGCTGAACCGGCCGGAGTGAATGGGCTGATGCATGTGGCTGCGACTTTGTCCCGTTTTTCACTGGGACGCACCTGGAGATGGGACATCGCCGCCCGAAACACAGACCTTGCACGCGGCCCCTGTGGCACCACCTCCGGGACCACCATTCACGCCAGCAAAGGGGCAAAACGGGACAAACTCGAAACTAGATAGGCTGAACCGGCCGAAGTGGATGGGTTGATGCATGTGGCTGCGACTTTGTCCCGTTTTCTGATCGGCATGAGCCGGTAGAGTTGAGATCATGACACCCCCTATGCCTGCGCGGACCCGCGTTGCACCATCGCCCACCGGCGACCCCCATGTTGGCACGGCCTATCAGGCGATTTTCGACCTGGCCTGCGCCCGGCAGACCGGCGGCCGGTTCGTCCTGCGTATCGAAGATACCGATCAGGCTCGTCAGGTTGATGGGTCCGAGCAGCAGATCTATGATTCGCTGGCCTGGCTTGGGCTGTCGCCGGATGAGAGCCCCCAGGTGGGTGGGCCATTCGGCCCCTACCGTCAATCTGAGCGGCTTCCCGAATATGCCGCCATTGCCCAGCAGCTGCTGGATGCTGGCCACGCGTACCACTGCTGGTGCACGCCCGACCGTTTGGCCGAGCTTCGCAAGCAACAGGAAGCCTCAAAGCAGGCCGACACCGGCTACGACCGCCTTTGCTATGGCATGACGCGGGATGAACGCGCCAAACTGCCGGGGTTTTCCGAGACACCGGTCATTCGCATGCTGGTGCCCGATGATCCGCCTCTGACATTCACCGACCTGATCCGGGGCGAAGTCGCATGCCCAAGCCCCGACGACCAGGTGATACTCAAGGCTGACGGATTTCCGACGTACCATTTGGCCGTTGTCGTCGACGACCACCTGATGGGCATCACGCATGTTGTTCGCGGCGAGGAATGGATCAGCTCGACGCCCAAGCACCTGCTGCTTTACGGCTGGCTTGGCTGGGACCTGCCGCACTTCGTTCACATGCCGCTGCTTCGCAACACCGACAAGTCAAAGATCGCCAAGCGCAAGAACCCTGCGGCCCGTCTGATGTGGTTCCGGGAGAACGGCTACCTGCCGGAGGCACTCGTCAACTTTCTGTCGCTGCTGGCCTATCCGCCCGTCCATGAGGGCAGCGACATCCAAACCTTTGACGAGTTGGTGGCCAGCTTCGTTTGGGGCAAGTTCGCCACCACGGGCCCCATCGTCGACCTAGGCAAGCTGGATTGGTTGAACGGCGCGTACATAAGGGCGCTGTCGGATCACGAGTTGGGTCGTCGTATCGTCGCCTACTGGGACGAGGTGAGCCAACCCCTGCCCGTCGATGCGGTCGAAGCGAGACGTATCGCCACTCAGGCGGCACCCATCATCAAAGAGCGCCTGACGACCCTGCGTGACGCCTACCCGATGCTTGACTTCTTGTTGGTCGATGACGACAAGCTCGTCATTGAGGACGACGCCAGTGAAGCGCTGCCTGAGCAGACGGCCGAGATTCTGGCTGCGGCAATTCAAGCGCTCGACACCCTTCCAGAGGACGGGTTCACCGCTGAGGCGGCGGAGGCGGCGCTGAGGGCGTCACTGGTGGACGGCCTTGGGCTCAAGCCGAGAGTCGCGTTCAACCCCGTCCGGACGGCGATAGCAGGCCGTAAGGTTAGTCCGCCGCTGTTCGAGTCGATGGCCATATTGGGCAAGGCCCGCAGCCTGGCAAGATTGCAGCGGCTGCGCCTCGCAGCATGAGCTAGATGGCGCTCGGCGGGTTGGGGCCTGGCGCCTGGGGGTAGGGGTAGGCCTGAGGCTGAGGTGGTGGCTGAACTGGGCGCGTCTTCTGATAGATGCCAAACCCGGCCCAGACGACACCTAGGAGTATGACGACGATGCCGTTTATTGGGATCACGTGGAACAGCGCCAGTTGAATGCCGGCAGACAACGCGATCACGCCAATGATTATCCAAAGCACACCGATGATGATGTTCTGAAGTCCCGGCTTTTTCATGTCCCCTCCTCTGGGTTAGGTGTGATCAGCGTATCCAGTGGGATGGGGGGTGTCAATCGTCCTGTCAGCTTGCTCGTATGCCAAGGCTGCGCTCCACGGCGAGGGTGATCTGGTCGTCGTCGACCCCTAGAAGGCGGGCGGTGCCCACGAAAGTACCGGCCAAGGCTTTCAGGCGGGTCTGCTGGTCATTGGGGGACAACGTGGCGACGGCCGCGACCCTGGTGCCGGCGCCGCGGGCGGTGCGCACCAGGTTTGCTGCCTCAAGCTCGGCATAGGCCCGCATGACGGTGCCGGTGGCCACACCGAGGTCGCCGGCCAACTGGCGGACGGTCGGCAACTGGGTGCCAACCGGCAGGACCCCCGAGCCTATGGCCTCGGCAATCTGGCGGCGTAGTTGCTCGTAGGGTGGGGTGGGGTCGCTGGCATCGACCCGGACGGCGAATGTCATGGCTGGGCCTCCTCGGTTGCCTGGACCTCGGTCGGTTCATCTGGCGGGCCTTCGGGAATGTTGGCGCGGCTGGTCGCTGGCCGGATGTCCATCATGGCGCCGGCGATGAGCGCCAGCAACAGGGCTGCGACGGCAACCGCCAGCAGCGCGTTGTAGTAGTTGCTCTGGAGTGCCCATGCGCCAGATCCGAACGGTGGCCCATACGGGCTGCTGAAGGAGACCGTCCAGGCGACGCCCCCACTAGGCGTGGTCGAGCTCGTCATCACCGAGTACGCCATGGACTGGCGGGTTCCGCTCAGCACATCAGCGGACATGATGGTCAAGCTGGCAGCGACGACGCCCAGTAGCGTCGTCAGAGTCACCCGCAGGCTGCGCCGACGTAGCATGTCGTCCCAACGGCTCAAGACCGGGTCGGCGCCATTGCGGGGACGCCTGGCTGTGGCGGCCGCCGCGACGATGGCCAGGCCGGTGGTGATCAGAATCGCCACCAGCAGTGGACTTGTCAGGGTGAAGGTGCCGCCCATGATGATGGTGATGGTGCTGGAGTC
>WQYR01000195.1 GCA_009781145.1 Propionibacteriaceae bacterium
CGTTGTAGACCAGCGGAGCGCTCGGCACGCAGGCATGCCCGCGCTCCTCGAAGAAGCGCAGGAACCGCTCGCCGACCTCAGCCGCTTTCATCATGACCTCATTTCGCCAGGCGAACGCCCGGCGGTAGACATAGATAACTCGTCCATTTTACCGCGAAACCCTGTCCAACCGACCGAGGGCGACCCGTCCGTCCGCTATCGTTGAGCCGCAAGACAATCACAAGAGGGAAGTCGATGGCGCAATCAACCCAGCCCCGCGCGGCCACGCTGCAGTATGTGGGTCGGCTGATTGCCTACCGGTTCGGCATCGACAGGGTCACCGATCTGGCCGCCGCCATGACCTACTACCTCATGCTGTCGGTGTTCCCACTGCTGCTGGCAGTCGTTTCGATAGTCAGCCTGGTCGGCGGGGCCAATTGGCTGATGCCGGCGATCAGCGATGCCATCTCGTCGGTCGCCAGCCCCGAGGCGGCCAAGACATTCGACGGCATTGTGTCGGGATTCCTGGCCGGCGAAGGCGCCGGTTTGACGCTGGTGATCTCGCTGGTGGCGGCCATCTGGTCGGCCTCGAACTACATCGGGGCGTTTGCGCGCGCCGTCAACACGGTCTATCAGGTGCGGGAGGGGCGGTCGTTCATCAAACTGAAGGCCGTTCAGTTGGTCATGACCCTGGCGCTGGTGCTGGCGATCATTCTGCTTGGAGTGGCATTGGCAGTCTCATCGCCAGCCGCCGAATGGCTTGGAAATCTGTTCGGGCTGGGTGCCCAGTTTGCCGCCGTCTGGGGCTGGTTACGCTACCTTCTGATCGCCGTCGTGGTGATCATTTTGGTGCAACTGCTGTACTTCGTCGCACCGAATGTGCGCCACCCCCACATCCGCGTGCTGTCGGTCGGGTCGGCCGTCGCCATCGCGCTGGCCGTGCTGGTCGTCGAGGTGTTCAAGGTCTACCTGTCGGTGTTCAACGGCGCGTCGAGCTACGCCAAGACGTACGGCGCGCTCGCCGGCGTCATCATCGCCCTCTTCCTGACCTTCCTTGTCAACGTGGCGCTGATTCTTGGCGCCGAACTGGACGCCGCGCTTGAGCGTTTACATCAACTGAAACTGGGGCTGCCTGCGCAATCCGGCCTGGTATTGCCACCCAGGGACGAGAAGGGCATCAAGGCGCTGAGGAACACCAGGACCAAGCTGGTGGAGCGCGGCCAGAACATCCGCGCCGACGCAGCACAGCCGGACGAAAACGCCATTGCCTGGTACCAGGAACACGCTCTACACCAAGAGCGCGACCAGTCGCTCGACTAGGCGCTTCGACCCGTTCAGATACTGCGACTCCACTACATTCCGCGCAGCAAGACGGAAATCAATCCTCACCGCGCAGGAGCGCCTCAATAGTAGGCAGACGCTCGGCTATCTGGGCCTCGGCGCCGTGATCGGTGGGCGTGTAGTAGCGGGCGTCGATCAGTTCGTCGGGCAGGTACTGCTGAGGCGCCACGCCGTGGGGCCAGTCGTGGGCGTAGCGGTAGCCATCGCCGTGGCCGTATCGGCTGGCCGTGGCGTAGTGGGCGTCCCGCAGGTGCGGAGGCACAAGACCGATGCGCCCGGCCCTCACGTCAGCGATAGCCGAGTCGACAGCGTTGACAACGGCATTCGACTTTGGTGCCGTCGCCGCGGCAATGACGGCGTGGGCCAAGTTGATACGGGCCTCTGGCATGCCGATCAACTGGACGGCTTGGGCCGCGGCAACGCAGGTTTGAAGCACTGACGGAGCCGCCATACCGATGTCTTCGCTGGCCAGGATGATCAGACGCCGGGCAACAAAGCGCGGATCCTCCCCTGCCTCCAACATGCGGGCCAGATAGTGCAGCGCCGCCTGCACATCCGACCCGCGCACCGACTTAATGAAGGCGCTGATGACGTCGTAATGCTGATCGCCGTCCTTGTCGTAACGCACGGCGGCCCGGTCGACGGCACTCTCGACGGCGGCGAGGTCAATGTTCACCGTTGGCTCAGCGCTGGCGCCTCGCGCCGAAGCCGCCGCCTCCTCCAGGTAAGTCAGCACCCGGCGTGCATCGCCACCGGCCAACTGCAAGATGGCTGCGCGCGCATCGTCGTCCAGGCTGTAGACCCGCCCGGTGGCCGGCAGGCCGCGCTCATCAGTCAATGCTCGATCAAGAAGCTGGCCCAGATCGTCGTCCGTCAGCGGTTGCAAGGTCAGCAGCAGCGAGCGGGACAACAACGGCGCGATCACGGAAAAGCTGGGGTTCTCGGTGGTGGCGGCAATCAGCGTCACAAGGCGATTTTCGACGGCGGGCAGCAGAACGTCCTGTTGTGCCTTGTTGAACCGATGCACCTCGTCGATGAACAGCACGGTGCCCCGTCCGTGTGCGAGGTCGCGGCGGGCCTGCGCGATGGCCTCTCGCACGTCCTTGACGCCTGCGGTTACCGCCGACAACTCAACAAAGCGACGGTTGGTTGCCTGTGAGACGACGGCAGCTATGGACGTCTTGCCAACCCCTGGCGGCCCCCACAGGAACACCGACATTGCGGCAGAACCGTCCGCCAACCGGCGAAGCGGGCTACCCTGGCCCAGCAGGTGTCGCTGCCCCACCAGTTCGTCCAGTGTGCGTGGTCTCAGCCGAACGGCCAGCGGCGCCGTGGCCGGGACGTCCCCCAAGACGCCCGACAGCGCCTCAGCGCGCGCCGACATCACCGTCCCGAACAGATCCTCGCTCATATGTTTCAGTTTATGCGCTCAGCATGAGAGACGGCGGGCTACAGCCCGTCATCCTGCTGTAAGCGACGCGGATGATCTCGAACCGCGCCACTAGCAGAATACGAGCACCTGACCAAGCGTTTACGTCTTGGCCAGGCCGCCGATTCAGACATCTCTGCGTCGGCACCAGTTTCGGTATCGGCTGACGGCGAGGCGGTGCTGCGTGAACAAAAATCCGCTGGATCGCGCCGCGGGCCGCCGCTTCGTCAGCCCTGCGACGAAAACGGGCGTCGAAGCGTAGGTTCTTGAATCAGGCCAGCACAGTCACGGTCGTTTTCTGCCGTCAGTGCTGCCGCTCCCGCCTTCGCGGGCTTGCCACCGATTCCACGCTTCCGCCATTGGGGCA
>WQYR01000196.1 GCA_009781145.1 Propionibacteriaceae bacterium
ACGGTGCGGCCGGCGGGCCGGACGGCACGAAGCCTGGTGCCGCCATCTGGGAGTTTCAGGCCATGATGAAGGCCCGTCCGATGGCTGGCGACATTGACCTTGGCCAGGCATTCTGCGATCTCGTTCGTCCCCTGGTGTGGACGGCCGGCGGCCACGAGGGCTTTGTCACCGAGTCTCGGGCCATGCGTCGTCGCGTCGTCTCGCTGATACCGCGGGATCAGGCCGATCGTGAAATCAAACTGGGCGCTGGAGGTTTGCGCGACATCGAGTTCAGCGTCCAGATACTGCAATTGGTTCACGGACGCGGCGACGAAGCCATCCGCCTGCCAGCCACACTGGATGCCTTGGCCGCGCTGACCGAGCACAACTACATTTCGGCCGAGGACGCCGCCGAACTCGATGCTGCCTACCGATTTGAGCGGCTTTTGGAGCACCGGCAGCAGTTGTTCCGGCTGCGTCGCACCCATCTGATGCCCGAAGATGCGGGCGACCTGCGGCGCCTGGCCCGGTCGATGCCGGGGAGCGAGTCCGGTGACGCGCTGTGGTCGACCTGGCGCCAAACCGCCGGACGGGTTCAACGCCTACAGCAGCGGGTGTTCTACTCACCGCTGTTGGAGGCCGTCGCCAAAGTGCCGTCCGGCGCGTTGCGGTTGAGTTCTGCCGCCGCCGAGGAGCGGCTGGCGGCGCTTGGCTTTGCCGACCCGACCGCCGCGTTGCGCCACATCGCCTCGCTGACGCAGGGTGTCAGCCGCACGGCGGAGATCACCCGTCACCTGATGCCCGCCATGCTCGGTTGGTTGGCGGACGGCGCCAACCCTGACGCCGGCCTTTTGGCCTTCAGGCAGGGCAGCGAAGCGTTGGGGCGCAGCCCGTGGTACCTCAAAGCCCTCCGGGACGAATCCGGCACTGCCGAAAACATGGCCAAAGTGCTGGCGTCGTCCCGGTACGTCGTGGACCTGCTGCGCCGCGACCCACCCAGCGTCGGTCTGCTACGGGAGGACGCTGACGAGCTGCGTCCTCGTGCCGCGACCGACCTGGTGACCGCTTTCACGGCAACAGTGCGTCGTCATGACAGTATCGCGGACGCCGCCCAATCGTTGCGGGCGTCGCGGCGTCATGAGCTTGCGCGTCTGGCGATCGCCGTTGTGCTTGGGCGGCTGGACATTGAAGGGCTTGGTGCGGCGCTCAGCGATGTCACGGCCGCAACCCTGGAAGCCTGCCTGGTTCTCGTGGCACGGGCGTTCCCGGCAGCACCGCCACTGGGCATGGTGGCCATGGGGCGTTGGGGTGGACGCGAGCTCAGTTTCGCATCCGACGCCGACGCAATGTTCGTCGTCCCGGACGACACGTCAGCCGAAGGCTTGACCGCCGCCGCCGAGGCCGTCACCGCGCTGCGCGGCTGGCTACACCTGCCCGGCCCTGACCCGGCCCTGGAGATCGACGTCCGCCTGCGTCCCGAGGGCAAGGACGGGCCGCTGGTGCGCACGGTCAGCTCGTATTTGTCGTACTACGGGCGATGGTCGTGGACGTGGGAAGCACAATCACTGGTGCGTGCATCCCATGGTGCAGGTGATCGGGGCTTGACGGGGGCTCTCCTGGACGGCGTCGCCCACCTGCGTTGGCCAACTGATGGGCTCAGTGACGAAGACGTCCAGGCTATCCGCATGCTGAAAGTGCGCCTAGACCGGGAGCATGCCTCAACCCGTGGCAACATCAACTTGAAGCATGGTCAGGGCGGGCTCGTCGACATCGAGTGGACGGTGCAGCTGCAGCAACTGCGTCACGCCAACGAAATCCCGTCACTGCAAGTCACCGGCACATTGGAGGCATTGCGTGCTATATCGGAGGCGGGTCTTATGACGTCGTCTGACGCCGAGACCTTGAGCCAAACCTGGCAGTTCGTCTCGCGCATTCGCGATGCCATCGTCCTGACGCGAGGACGGGCCAGCGACGCCCTACCCTCCGCCGCCAGGGATATCGCCGCCGTGGCCGTGCTGTTGGGCTACGGCAAAGCAGAAGCGTCCAGCCTATGGTCAGACCTGGCCAAAGGGATGCGACGGGCCTCCCGCGTGGTGGAACGCCAATTCTGGGGTCGTCAATAGGCTGAAATGAGCCCATGAGTGTTGCAAAAGAGTCGGGCTCCAGCCGGCCCCGAGTGTCGGGTGGATCGCCGGGTGGAAGGTGTTTCCGTCGCGGGGGGCGTTTCGGGAGGCGATGCCTTCGGCATCCTACCGCCTCCCTGCTCTCCGGGGGGCCCCCTAAACCGGCGCTCCTTACGGACCGCAGCGGTTACACCCCGAGCCCCCGTCTCGTGGAAAACCTTCCTCCCGTCGATCTTGCAGGAACGGGCGGTCCGTAGCGCAGCGGAGGAGCGGCGGTATGGCGGGCGGAACGCCGGTTCGAGCTGGCGACGGCGGAGACGCCCGCAGACGCAACCAACTACCCAGACCGCGCGTCGAGTACGGCGTCTGTGCGCTCGGGGCCGGCTGGAGCACGCCGCTTCCGCGAGTAGGGGTCCGGGGCCAGTTCAGCTAATCTGCGTGCCGACGAGGGCGCCTATGCCGTAGGTGATCGCCATTGCCAGAAGCCCGCCGCCGACGTTGCGTAGCACGGCCTTGCGGGGGTTGGCGTTGCCAAGTTTGGCGCTGATCCAACCGGTCAGGAATAGGGCTAATGTGACGGCGATCATGGTAGCGGGTATGCGGGCTGCGCCTTGAACCAACAGGATCGTCAGCAGGGGCAGAATCGACCCGACGATAAACGACGCCATGGAGGCGCCTGCCGCGTGCCAGGGGTTCGTCAGGTCTTCCCCGTCGATTTTGAGCTCAATCTCGGCATGGGCGGCCAGGGCATCATGAGCGGTGAGCTGCTCGGCGACAGTGTGGGCCAGGTCGGGCGTCAGGCCTTTTTCGACGTAGAAGCCTGCTAGCTCGTCAAGCTCCTCGGTGGGGTAGGTTTCGAGCTCCCAGCGCTCTTTGGCCAGGAGGGCCGATTCGGTGTCGCGTTGGGTGCTGACAGAGACGTATTCGCCAGCCGCCATGGATAACGCTCCGGCCGCCAGACCTGCCAGGCCGGCGGTCAGCAAGGCACCTTGCCCCGCGCCGGCC
>WQYR01000197.1 GCA_009781145.1 Propionibacteriaceae bacterium
CAGCCGAATGCGACACCCCACCGGTTTTCCCCGGTGCCGATGAGACCAACAATTTCACCGTGACTACGCATAATAGTGGTGCACAGGTTATGTCTGGCTTGTTGACATTCGCCGGCAAGCACATCGGTCACACGTTCTACTATCGTGGTTGGGAACAGCCAGGTGCCAGTTCGACTGTCACCTATTCGACAGCGGTTTGGTATTGGCGCGTCGACAGCTACGTGGAGGAAGGCGGTGCCATCGTCCTCGATATCGCACACTGCCAAGCGGCCAGCACCAAAGCCAGCACCTGTGATCCGACCAACTGGGACAACTTCACGCGCGTACCGGAAGACGAGCGCGTCTTCCTGAACTATTACGATCCAGATCCGGCGAAAGTCCCACTCGCCGTCACCAAGACCATTGACGGACGCCCCTGGGCCGCCGGCGAGTCGTTCATGTTCACCCTGAAGGCGAACGACACCGAAACCGCCGCCGCCATCACGGCCGGTGAGATCGTGATGCCCTCGAGCACGGCCGTGGCCACAGCCAAGGCCGGCACCACTGGCGCGGTGTCGGTTGACTTCGAGGCCATCACCTTCTCGCACCAGGGCTCGTACCAGTTTGTTGTCAGCGAGGATCGGCCGAATAGTGGGCCCGCAGGGCTGACCTACGACAGTCTTCCCGTCATCTACGAGGTGCTCGTCCAAGACGTCAACCATGACGGTCGGCTCAGTGCCGTCGTCTCGGTGCGAGGCAACAAGCCAGGTGACGGGGCGGCTCATTTCGTCAACCGCTACCGGATGACGGCGCTGCACAATGGCGTCGACATCATCAAAACGATGACGGGGCGGGATCTAGATTTCGGCGAGTTCGCCTTCACGGTTAAGTCGCTCGACCAGGCGTCCTGCGACAAGTCTTTGATGATGCTGCTACCGCCGGAGGGCGAGTGCACACTGACGGTGCTGAACGGGTTGGAGAGCGTCGACCCGACATTCACCCGCGTTCAAGGCGAATTCAACTTCACCCAGGACGATCTCGGCAAGATCTACAGTTTCGTTGCCTCGGAAGATGACACCGGTACGCCGGGCATCAAATATGACGACACGGTGTACTTCGTCACCCTTGAGGCTAGGTATGACGAGAAGACGGGCTACATGTACGTCGTGACGACGGTCCGCACCGGTGCGGTGGACGGCGAGGTGCTTGAGGCGTTCGATTCGCGCGTCGAGCTTCAGCCAACCATCGGCTTCACCAACGCCTACGCCGCTGACGCGGTGTCGATCGAGCCGAAGTTCGACAAGCTGCTGATCGGGCGCGAGTGGGTGGACGATGCGTTCGTGTTCACCTGGACCGCCCTGACCGATGAGGCACCGATGCCAGAAAACACGTCCGTAACACTGGCCACGGAAGAGCAGGGCCGCGAGTTCTCGTTCGGCAAGGTGACCTTCACCGAGCCTGGCGTGTACCAATATTCGGTGGGCGAGGTCGTGCCGGAAGTGCCCGTCGAAGGCATGCTTTACGACGACATTGCAACCGTCATCACGGTGACAGTGATTGACAACGGGCTAGGCAAACTCGTCGCCTCGGTGACACTGGACGGCAACGAGCAGTTCGTCAATCGATTTGCTCCGGCTTGGTTGACGCTGCTGTCCACCGTCCACAACCCGCCGGGTGCGGACGACCCGAAGGACTCGAGCCACACCACCTTGACGGCTGACGCCTCGCATACCACTTTGGTTGGAAACGGCACTGGATCAAGTGACGGCGGCGGGGTCGAGCGGGCCACCGTGCCGGCTAGCGACTACGCGCTGAGTGCGTCGGACTTGGACGGCTACGATGCGGGCACCTATAGCTGTTCGGCCGAGGACGCTAACGGGCTTGCCGTCGATGTGACTCACATCGATGGGGTCGTCAGTGTGCCACCAGGGCTGCATGTGACCTGCGTGATCGAGTACCGTCCCAGCCAAGGCAGTTACCCACCTAACGTGCCGGAGACGCCTGTGCCGAGTATCCCGGAGGGTCCTAACCCGCCTGCCGGTGCGCGGACCGGTGGTCAGGTGGCCGAGGGAGTGGTTGTGCTGCCGATCATCCTAAGCGGGTTGGGCGCCATCATGCTCACCTGGCGGCGACGGTTGGCTGCCGAGGTCGACTAGGTGGCGAGGGCAATCAGTTTCTCAACTGTTGCAAGGTTGCGCCCCGTGCCCACGACGCCCAGGGTTTGGTGGATCAGCTTCGTTGATAGCATGGACGCGGCTACGCCGTCGCGGTAGCGGATGTGCAGGTCGCTGCCGATGACGAGTAGGTCTTCGGGGACTTTTGCCCGGAGCGCCGCCGCCACCTCTGGGGTTGGCGTGGCGTTCAGGAAATAGATGTGGCACCACTTTGGCTCTGTGTGATTAAAAGGGTAAGCATCAAGCGCGGTCCGTAACTCAGCCGGCGTGCGGGAAATGACCTCGCGGAAGAACCCGAACTTGTTCTGGACGGCCGCCTCCAGCGCGCGATCGAAGGCGTCAGGATCGCCGGGTGGTGTGCAGATCAGATTGCCTGAGGCGATGTAGGTGGATATCTCGGTCGCGCCGAGTCCTTTGGCAAGGTTGCGCAGATCTGCCATAGGCAGCTTGGCGCCGCCAACATTCACCGCGCGCAGAAGCAGAACCCGGGGCATGGTTAGAGCCTAACTCATCGGCACCGTCCGTGCGTGATCACGAGATATGGGTTCGCGTCCACCTCGGTGCCAGGAAACGCCTTCAGGTGGACGAAACGTCAGATGTCGGCGCGCGTCAGGACGTCCGGGGTCCAGCGGCGGGTGGCGAAATCGACCACCCGTCCGTCCCGGCAGTGCACGCCCTCAGCCTCAAGCGCGGCAGCTTGCCCCGCGCGGCCGTCCTCGTAACCGCTGGCCAGACCGCCCGAGTGGTTGACGACGCGCTGCCACGGCAGGTTATCGGACCCGCTGTGGGCGATCATACCCACGATACGTCCCGCGCCGGGGTGGCCGACGCAGGCGGCGATGTCGCCGTAGGTCATGACGCGCCCAGGTGGGATGTCCGCTACCATGGTTTCGACCAGCTCGCGCAACGACATGGCACCAGCCTACCGATCGGCGTGGCG
>WQYR01000198.1 GCA_009781145.1 Propionibacteriaceae bacterium
CGGATCGATCACCCTGCACGCCAAAGACAACACATCAACAGCTGCCCGCACCACCACAGTCACACTCTTCACCACGACCGGATCACCCACCGCCTACCAGACCCTCACCGTCACCCAACCCGGAGCCAACCCGACAGTCAGCGTCGGCATGCCAGCCTGGCCTATCGCCACAGCCTCGGCAGCATCGCTGACAACAACAGTGTCGTCAAACACGAACTGGTCGGCGTCATCAAACCAGACCTGGCTGAAAGTCTCACCAAACAACAGTTCAGGCAACGGCCCCCTAACAATGACAGCAGACGCGAACACATCAACAACTACGCGTTCCGCAACCATCACAGTGTCCGTATCAGGAACATCCCAAACCATCACCGTCACCCAACCCGGAGCTGTGTCGGCATCAACGTTGGCAGTCGGCCCCACCACCTGGACACTGACATCAGCCGGCGGAAACTCCTCAACTGTGACCGTCTACTCAAACACGACATGGTCAGCGAAATCGTCTGACGCAACCTGGTTGACGACCACACCGAGCAGCGGCTCAAACAACGGCCCTCTGACCTTGTGGGTGCAACCCAACACATCCACCGCCACCCGCACCGGCAGTGTCACAATAACCACC
The DNA here is from genome assembly GCA_009781145.1 of Propionibacteriaceae bacterium. GTDB lineage: Bacteria > Actinomycetota > Actinomycetes > Propionibacteriales > Propionibacteriaceae > WRGV01. The sequence continues at coordinate 623 of WQYR01000198.1, forward strand.
ACTGACGGCACAGCCACCGCAACAGTCACCGTCACCCAACCCGGCGCCACACAACCATCAACGTTGGCGGTGTCCGCTGACAAGTGGCCGGTACCATCAGCCAGTGCCAACTCGATAGGCGTGGTCGTCTACTCCAACACGACTTGGACCACCAGATCGTCTGACACCTGGCTGACAGTCACACCCACAAGCGCGGCAAACAACGTCATGATTTCCCTGGCAGTCACGACGAACACCTCCACCTCGCCGCGTAGCGGCAGTGTTACGCTGACCACCCTGGACGGCAAAGTCACTGCCACGATCACCGTCTCTCAACCTGGCACAACAACGTCCCTTGACCTATCGATGACCGGGGTGGAAGCACCATCGTGGAAGGCAAGCAGCTTCACCGTGGCGGTCACATCCACCACCACATGGAAAACCAGCACCAACGCGTGGGTAGCTGAGGGACAAACGACTCCCTGGCTCTCCGTATCACCCGCAAGCGGTGATGGCAATGGCACCCTCGTCGTCACGATGCTGGACAACCCATCAATCTATGGGCGAATCGCGACGGTCTGGGTCACCGCCCCGGACGGTAGCCTCGAGAAATTCTGGGTGCTGCAACCCGGAACCAGCTAGACAACCCATGACCGAAACCGACTGCGTCAGACCTGCCGTCGTCCTGACGGCGCGGCTTCGCTCAATGCCGGTTGTGCGGAAGTGACGGTTTGACCCAACGCCGCTCGCGCCACCTGCTGCCAGGCTTCGCGAAACGCCGGTGACGACTGGCGGGCTCGGTTGGCTGGGCTGGTGGAGGGCAGGTACAACGCTGACCGTCCCGCTTCGGTGGCACACAGGTCGTTGAACAGGTTTGTGGCAGCTCGCCCGTTAGCGAAAATCACGCTGATTCTGGTGGCCGCCAATACCGGTGCGAACAGGTTGGGCACCGGATCACTGATGCTGGCATCAGATGCGCCCGTGATTGTGCACGCGTGCAAGACGTCCCAGCATGCGATGTGATGTCGCAGCAGAAACTCGCGGCGGGCATCGGGTGTCGTGGCCGGTGGCTCCACAGCTAGGACATCGGCCAGCACGCGCCAGAAGACATTTTGTGGGTGCCCATAGTAGAACCCAAATCTGCGCGACGCCGGAGATGGGAACGTCCCCAGCACCAACGCTCTGCAGTCGTCGTCGACCACCGGCAGCCACGGGTGCGTCAGATGGGAGGCAGCTTGTTGGCTCGCAGCGGATGGCACATGTTAAGGCTAGCGCGGCTGCGAGAAAGACCGCCAGTGGTTCGGGACGAGCTCAACCGGGTCATACTCAGCTTCCAACCAGTCCCGCGACGTGGGAGAAGCTCTGGTTGCTAGTCCTTTCCATCGACGGCAGTTATTGCAAAATCTGTAACATCTGGCGCAACAGCGTGGTCCTTGATGTGGACCACCACGCGCACGCTGGCAGCCACCTCCTTGAACTCGCGCGCCGGTGGGGCGACCGATGCCGGTCTTTGTATCGCCACCGGTCCACGGGGCTACAGCTCCCAGCGATTGCCGCATGACTGGCAGACGGCCACTGAGGTCTTCTTAGTTTTGGTCTTGCTGTTGGTGATGAGCGGGATGATGATGATCAGGCCGATGGTGCAGACTGCTAGCAGAATCCACAGCGTCCAGCCAAGGCAGCCCCGGTGCTTGATCTGCGTCTCATTGACGGCCTGGACGGCTATGTTCTCGCTGCCACACCTGAGGCACCGTAAGGGTTGGTCGGTCATGCTCGTCGAGCATACCGGCTGCCGCAAGACTGCTGAAGTTTGGTCTCCACCATGAAGAACTGCTCCAGTGACTCGAGCCTGCGCACCCGTTCGGCGGCGCGCTGGCATCTTACGATGACCAAGGGACGCCCACATTGCCCGAGTAGGGCTTGATCTGATCCACATCGTCTTTCATCTCGGGACGTCCGGATGGGGACGGCGATGGTGGCGGCTGCCAAGATGGCGGAATGGGCATTCGGGACGCGGTGTTGGCGACCTGGACTATGTGGGCATCTTTGACATCGGAAGACACCTGAGTCAATGGCTGCAAGACGCTGAACAGGTAATTGATTTGATCGACATTCAGCACAGTGTTTCCGCTGGTGAGCCGGAGGGCGTTCACCAGCCAGTCGCGTTTGATCGTCATCGCTGTGGGTGTGTCGGCGGGCACTTTTGCCAGCACGCACCGCACGCTGAAGACAACAATCGAGTGAATGATTGATGGGTCTGACCAAGGCAGGAAGGCGGAGAGCGCAGTGACATGCCCCTGGTTCTGACGAAGAGGGTTGTACAGCCGCTCCTTGCGCTTGCCGCCAGCCAGGACGACGGTCCAATATCGGTCGTCTCGTGACCCGTACACTCTTCCGCTGTAGTTTTTCGACTC
>WQYR01000199.1 GCA_009781145.1 Propionibacteriaceae bacterium
CGATGCTGTGATCGGGCTGGCCCCTAATCTGTTTTACGGCACCGGTTTGGCCGCGTGCGTGCTTGTTCTGCGTACCTCCAAGCCCGAGGGCAAACGGGGCAAGGTGCTGTTCATCAACGCCGAGTCGCTGTTCAAACGCGGGCGCAATCAAAACACGTTGGAGCCGGAGCACGCCGCCCAAATCCTTGACGCCTTCCACCAGCACACCGACATTGCGGGCCTGTCGCACGTGGCAACGCTCGACGAAATCGCCGCGCAGAACGGCAACCTCAACATTCCGCTGTACGTTGCACCCGCCGCGAGCGGCGAGCAAGTGACGCTGCAGCAGGCGCTGGCCGATCTGGAAGCTGCCCACGCCACGGCGCAGCGCACCCGCGCCAACCTGGAGGCCGAATTGGCCAAGTGGAGGCTGTGATGAGCGAGCGCATCACCCCCAAAAGGCAGTGTGCGCCAGTAGCCTCTTTGGTTGCTGTTTTGGTTTCAGTACGGGTAGCATGATGATCGTGAGCGAACGTGAGGTCTACCCGAATGCACCTATCGTCTTGGTGGCAGTGGAGGTGCGTTACCCAAAATGCGAACCGTTGAATCGGACCCAAGTGTTTCGGCTGTCGAAGCAGGTTCAGAAGGTCCTCCCGCTGCCAAATGAGGCCAGCATGGTGAGTGTTGAGCTTCAGGCAAACCCGGACGGGACAGCCTCGCAGCGGCAAACATCAGTGCGGTTCCCCCGCTGGATGACTCGTGACAAACGAACCGCCTTGTCCATAAAGCCCGACAGCTTGATCGTCGAAACGACTAACTATGGTCGATACGAGAAACTCCACGATCTACTGTCCATCGCCCTCCGCGAACTAATAGACATTGTCACTCCTGTGGGAGTCGATCGGATAGGGCTAAGGTACGTCGATGAGATTCGCGTGCCGTCGGAGAGCGGTGTCCAACCCAAATGGCAAGAGTGGGTCGACCCGGCCGTCCTCGGGCCGGTGTACGTCGGATCTGTCTGCGGCTTAGTGCCTGCGGGGAATGAAGGTGCTGTTGTATTCTCAGGCCCCGATGGGCAAACCCTCGTCTTGCGGTATGGGGCGCAAGTTGACTATGCGGTCCCGTCAACTGATCTGCTGCGGCGACCACTACCGCCGCCTGGGCCGCTTTTCAGGCTTGACATCGACAGTTTCTGGGTGCCATCGATAGAAGTACCAGAGTTCGATGTCAACATGATTCTTGAGCGCGTCGATGACCTCCACAAGCCAGTGCGCGCAGTGTTCGAGCACTTGATTACGGATCGACTGAGAAAGGAAGTGCTGCGCAATGCCTAATACCGTTATGGATGATGCCATTGCATTGTTATGGATCGACGGCGGGACCGCGAGCCAGTCAATCACCATTCCGGCGCTCACTGAGTTGAGGCAAACCGCCACTCAACTGAATAAGGATGTCGGTGGACAACGCTCCGAGGTGAAAGTGCTTCACGAGGACTACGACGACCTCCACAAGCAAACCAGCGACACGGAATGGCGGACACGCACGGTTGAGCGGGCCAAACTGAGTGTACCCACCATGCTGAGCGAGTTGGCCGACCTCGGGTTTGCATGGCGCGACATAGCACAGTTAGCGCATGTTAGCATTCCGGCGGTGCAAAAATGGCGTCGCGGCGCGAAGGCATCAGGAGAGAACCGTCAGCGGCTGGCAAGTCTTTTGGCTGCCTGCGACCTGGTGGCTGGCGACTACCTGGTTGAGGATGTTGCCTCCTGGTTTGAGATGCCACTGGTGGCATCAGTGCCGGTCACCTCGATCACGCTCTACGCGGCCGACCGGCCGGACCTCGTCTTCGAACATGCCAGCAGCCATGTCGATCCTGAGACGACACTTACTCAGTTTGATCCCGATTGGCGGGAGCGGTATCGCTCAGACTTTGAGGTTTTCGAGGCAGGCGATGGTCATCCATCCATTCGAATGAAGGACTGATGTCTTGAGCAAGAACCTCGAGTCGCCGCACGTCAATGGTGTGCCCAACTGGGGCAGCCTTTATCGTGCGCGCGGTGATGAGGTGTTGCCCAGCCGACCGATCCTTACCGGTGACATCTTTGCCGGGCTTCCACTCTCCGGCGAAGCCGGAACGGTCAAAGCGCGCTTTGTCATGGTGCTGCAACACCCTTGCGCAATGCGCACCGATGGAGTGAGTCTCAACTGGCAATTGCTCGTCGCCGAGGTCACTAAACGCAAGGAGTTTGGCGAGGCCGATTGGGCTGACGGCAACTACTCACTCATGCCGCTGCCGGAGCTTCGCCCGGAGGTTACTACCCAGGCTCGCCACCAGGCCGCGAGCTTTGACAACCTATACCTGGTCAGTCCAGCGGCACTCAACGCCGGCAGGCGGATCGCCTGCCTTTCTCCATTCGGGATGAACCTACTGCTTCAACGATGGGTTCACTACAGCTCTCGGGTTGTCGTGCCCACATCCGTATTTCAGCAACAGACCGAGGGCTCTTTCGAGGAGTGCGATCTGATCGAGGAATGGTGTGACGCTTCCAACGCCTCCGATCCGCTGGTTGCGGCGGGTGAGTGCATGCGGTGGTTGCGCGCCAACCGCAACGGCACGTCCTACCAGGACATGCTCAAGGACCCCCAGACTCGCAGCACCGTCCGCAAAGCCTTGCGAGCGGAACTGAAGGGCCGCATGGCAGGCGCTGTGTGATGAGCGAGCGAATCACACAGCGGGAACTCGAATCGTACCTGTGGGGTGCGGCGGTGGTGCTGCGCGGCCTGATCGACGCCGGCGACTACAAGCAGTACATTTTCCCTTTGGTCTTCTTGAAGCGCATCTCCGATGTGTATGACGAGGAGCACGCCGCCGCCCTTGAGGTATATGGGGACGACGCACTGGCCGATCTGCCCGAGAACCACCGTTTCGCCATCCCGAAGGGCAGCCACTGGCGGGATATCCGCCAGACCACCGAAAACGTGGGCGCACGCATTCTTGGTGCGATGCGCGCCATTGAGTCAGCCAACCCCG
>WQYR01000200.1 GCA_009781145.1 Propionibacteriaceae bacterium
GGCGGGCAGAACGCCGGTTTGGGCTGGCGACGGCGCACACGATTGAGCGAGTGGTCGCAAGCTTGCTTGTGAGCCGCGAGCGATTGAGTGTTGACGAGGCAGTTCGCAGAACTGCCGAGGAACCGACGCCTACCCAGACCTGGTGGCCACCCAGACTGTGCGTCGAGTGCGGTGTCTGGGCGCCCTGGGCCGGCTGGAGCGCGCCGCTACCTTCGACACCAAGCTGAAGCATGTCCGAAAGTGGCCCAAGTTGGCGTCTTTGACTAGGCTTGTGCCTGTAAAGAGAAAGGCAGGCTCATATGCCGACCGGCAAAGTGCGCTTCTTCGACGCGGAGAAAGGCTTCGGCTTCATCGCCAAGGACGATGGCGGCGACGTCTACATCCGCGCTAATGCGCTACCCGCGGGCGTCACCGCGCTTAAGCCCGGCCAGCGTGTCGAGTTTGCCGTCATGGAGGGACGCAAGGGCGAGCAGGCGCTGGCGCCGGTGACGGTGCTGGACGCCCCGGCTTCGCTGTCGAAGGCCGCCCGCAAAAAGCCCGAGGACCTCGCCACAATGTTTGAGGACCTGATCAAGATGCTCGATGGCATCGGCGCAAGCTACCGTCATGGCCGCTACCCAGATGAGAAGGTCGCCGGCAAGGCGGCTAGCCTCTTGCGGGCTGTTGCCGACGAGTTGGAGCTGTGATGACGGCGACTGCCACCAAATCTGCCAAGCTCGATGCCGTCCTTCTGGCGGCAAAGGATCAAGCCCGCCAGGCCGCTGAAGAGCAGGCCGGCGATTGGGGTGTCGGCGAGTGGCTGGGGGCCGATGCCGACACCGAGCTCACGTTGACGCACAGTTTTGCCTGCCCGCACCCCGGCTACGTTGGCTGGCGCTGGACGGTCGCGATGGCGCGTGTGCCGAGAGCCCGTGCCGGCACCATCACCGAGGTTGACCTGATGCCCAGCGACACGTCGCTGCTAGCCCCCGCATGGGTGCCTTGGAGCCAGCGCATACAACCCGGCGACGTTCGCCCAGGCATGGTGCTGCCAACAGCAGACAACGACCCACGCTTGGAGCCGGGCTTCACCGGCGGCGAGCTGGCTGCCGACGAAGACCCCGCCGAATGGTCGGCGACCCGCGCCGTCGTGGCTGAATTGGGCCTGGGACGTGAGCGTGTTCTCAGCGATTATGGCCGCACATCGGCCGCCAGCCGCTGGATGCGCCAAGGTGGCCCGGACGATCAGTCGTCCCGTCTGGCGCCTGGCGAATGCGTCACCTGCGGCTACTTCGTGCGCCTGGGCGGTGCGCTGGGCAATGTGTTTGGCGTCTGCGCCAACGAGTACTCCCCCAGCGACGGACGTGTCGTCAGCGTCGACCACGGTTGTGGCGGGCATTCCGATACTGTCGTTGAACCGTCCGGCGAGGCCGAGATGTCAGCTCCGGTGTTTGACACCGTTATGATCGATCATCCGATTTTCGACTGATTCCGTCGCCGCCAAGCCAAGGCGACTGACACCAGTGCCGCACCCAGCAGGGTGGGCGCCCAGCCAGCCCAAGCACCGTACAGCAACGTGCCGCCCGTGGAGGCTCCCACCCCAGGTGGGGCCGGCGTGGGGCTGGGCTTGGGGTCGGTTGGCGGGGTGGCAGGGCCGTCAGCCTTTCCCGTCAAAGTGATGCGCACGTCGAAACGCATCGCATAGCTCGTGTGGCCGCCAGACTGCCCGGTGGTGGCGTCAATTGGGAAGTAGTACCCCGCTGTCACAGAAAACTCTGCGCCCTGCTCGACGTCGAACTGGATGCCCCACGTGGGGTCTCCAGCCTCGATGGCCTGGCGCCACGTCATGTCAGCGCCGCTGCCTCCGGTCTGCCACGTCAGGTGCAGCAGACTGTCCAGATCACTGTTCACGGCGTCACTTGGGCCAGAGGCCGAAACGTTGACGATCTGCACCAGCGCCGTGGCCGCTGACGGCCCGTCATTGCGGACGTGCAGAGTGCGCTCATAATGATCGCCGGGCACAACCACCGGCGAACCAACAAAACTGCCCATCGCCGACGCCGACTGCCCCGGCTGCCAAACCAGGCTCGCGGACGGCGCATCCCACGCCAGGGAAATGGGGTCAGGCGGGTCCGCATGCGCCGGCACTGGCCACCCGGCAAGCCCGGCGGCCAGCATCAAGACTGCCAGCATGGCGACCAGGCGGTGTTTCATTACGTCGCCCCCCAGTCGGCCCGGCGCGGCGGCGCGTCGCCGCCGTCGTCAGGGTCTTCCTCATCAGGGTCCAGATCGGGCTCGTCTGGCCGGCGCCGCGAAGTAACGACGCTGACAATGCCGACACCGATCAACAACACGCCGACCCCGGGCACCAGCCAGGGGCCAGCCTGGCCCACCCACTGACGCGCCCACCCGACTTTGGGAACGACGTACAAGACGTTGCCGCGCACCTGGAAATCATGCACCGGCCCCCAGGAGTCGGCCACGTTGTTGTTGTCGCCCTGGGTTATGAAAGAGACACCAGCCGCGCCAACCGACTTCGCGATGATGCGGTGGGTGACCAGCGTCGGATCATCTGGGTACGGCAAGAATGTGATGACGTCGCCAATGTTCAAACTGGCGGCCTGCTGTGTGTCAACGCCGCGGGTCACAACCACGTCGCCGGGGTTGATGCCCGGGCGCATGCTACCCGTCAGCACCGTCAGGCTCATGCCCCCGGTCACCTTGGGCACGACGACCAGCGCCACGGTCAGGATGACGGCAGCGAACAGTGCACAAGTAGTCAGGGCCGAAGCCACCATCAGACCAATTCTGCGTCGCATGTTGCACCTTCCTTTCGTGGCGCTGGTTTCGAATCGAGCTGCGATCCGGGGGCCCGTTCAGTGGGCCCCCGGTCGCGGTGGTGTGTTACGGACGAGCCTGTTCCAGCTTCATCTCGACAGCGCCGGTCAACTTAAAGACCGCCTCGCCATCATAGACATGGACGGTATCAGTGATGTCCTCGAATGTCGCATACAAGACGAA
>WQYR01000201.1 GCA_009781145.1 Propionibacteriaceae bacterium
GGCTCGCCCCGGCGACGGACCCACACCCGCCCCGAAGAGCCGCCTCCAAGCGGCGGCTTTGTAGACTGGAAACCAAACAAGGCCCACGGAGAGGTTGCTTCATGTCAGACGGCTCCAGCCCGCACACCACCACCATCACAGTCACCGTCGATGGCGTAGAAACCCAAGTCAACAGCGGTTTGACCATACTGCAGGCCCTCACCCAGGTGGGCGTCCACATCCCCAGCCTCTGCGGCGACATCCGCCTGGAGCGCAGCAACGGCAACTGCGGGCTGTGCGTTGTCGAGATGCGCCCGTCGGAGGCTGACGAAACCACCCGCGACGTCAAGGCCTGTATCACCCCGATCACCGCCGGCATGGTCATCAACACCAAGACCAAGGCGCTGGACACCTATCGTCGGGTGCGCCTGGAGCAGTTGCTGGCCGACCACAACGCCGATTGCGAGGCGCCCTGCCAGCGAACCTGCCCCGCCCACATCGACATTCAGCGCTACTTGAACCACACCGTCGTCGGTAACTTTGAGGACGCCATCCGCGTCATCAAAGACACCAACCCCTTCCCCAGCACCTGCGGCCACGTCTGCCCGCACCCCTGCGAGTATGAGTGCCGCCGCAACCTGGTGGACTCCCCTGTCGGCATCAACAATGTTAAACGTTTTGTCGCCGACTGGGACTTGGGCCGCGAGCATCCGTGGATACCCAAACTGGCACCGACAACGGGCAAACGCATCGCAGTTGTGGGGGCCGGACCGTCCGGGCTCAGCGCCGCCTATTACCTGGCGATCGCCGGCCATAAGGTGCTCGTCTTCGAGAAGCAACCCCTTCCCGGCGGCATGATGCGCTACGGCATTCCCGAATACCGCATGCCGAAGGCACAACTCGATCACGAGATCGGCATCATGCGAACCATGGGCATCGACATCGCCTGCGAGCGAAGCCTCGGCGTCCACCTTCACCTTGAGAACCTGCGCCGCGACTACGACGCCGTCTACCTGGCGTTCGGATCGTGGCAGGCCACGCCGCTGGCCATCGACGGCGACAACCTGCCGGGCGTTTCGCTCGGCATCAACTGGCTGGCTGACGCGACAAAAAAGTCTGACGACTTCCGCTGCGGGGACGATGTCGTCGTCATCGGCGGCGGCAACACGGCCATCGACTGCGTCCGCGTCGCGCTGCGCAAGGGGGCCAAGAACGTGACGCTGGTGTACCGGCGCACCCAAGCCGATATGCCCGCAGAGCCGGCGGAAATCGAAGCGGCGCTGGCGGAGGGCATCAAAATGGTGTTCCTGACGGCACCGAGCCACATCACCCAGCGGGAAGACGGAAAGAAACTTCTGCACTGCATGGCGATGGAACTGGGCGAACCCGACCGGTCGGGGCGCCGCCGCCCGATCCCCGTTGAGGGCAGCGACTTCGCCATCGAGGCCGACACCATCATCGGAGCCATCGGCCAGGCCACCAACACCCAGTTCCTCTATAACGACCTGCCGCTGCGCCTGGGCAAGTGGGGCGACATCGACATCAACGGCCGCACCATGATGACGTCCGAGGCGGGCATCTTCGCCGGCGGCGACTGCGTCACGGGCCCGGCCACCGTCATTCAAGCTATCGCGGCAGGCGGACGGGCGGCCAAGGCCATCGACGAGTACGTCATGACGGCGGCGGTGACCCCGTCGCGTGAGACGTACAACTGTTCGCGCGGCACACTGGAGGACCTGCCCCGACACGAGTTCGAAGCGATTCCCCAGTTGACCCGCCGCCCCATGCCGGAGTTGCCCGTCGACCAGCGCATCCACAACTTCGACATGGTCGATCTTGGGCTCAGCGCCGAAGAAGCCCAAGCCGAGGCCCGCCGCTGCCTGCGCTGCGGCTGCTCGGTGCGCCACGACTGCCAGCTTCGCACCGAGGCCAGCGCCCACAAGGTGACGTTCCGTCAGCCTTTGCACGAGCGCCCCCGTACACCGCTGCTGGCGACGCACCCATTCATCATCCGCGATTCCAACAAGTGCATCGCCTGCGGCAAATGCATCGCCGCCTGCTCGGAGATCGAAGGGGTAGGCGTTCTTGCCTACCAATTCGAGCACGGCCACCTCGCCGTCTCCACATGGAACGGTCAGCCCCTGGAATCCACCGACTGCGTCTCCTGCGGTCAGTGCGTGACGGCCTGCCCCTGCGGGGCGCTAGCTTTCAAGCGCGAGCGCGGCAAGGTGTTCCGGGCCATCAACGACCCGAACAAGGTGGTTGTCGGTTTCATCGCGCCGAGCCCGCGGTCCGTCATCGCCGAAAAGTACGGGCTGGCACCCGACCAGGCGTCCGGTTTCATCGCCGGCCTGATGAAAGCTGTCGGCTTCGACAGGGCATTCGATTTCTCGTTCGCCGCCGACCTGACCATCGTCGAGGAGGCCACCGAGTTCCTCAACCGGGTCGATGCCGGCGGCGTCATGCCCCAGTTCACGTCATGCTGCCCCGGGTGGGTCAACCTCGTCGAGCGCCGCTACCCCGAGCTGATACCCCACCTGAGTAGCTGCCGTTCGCCGCAGGCCATGATGGGCGCCACCGTCAAGACTAACTACGCCAAGCTGTTCAACATCAGCCTCGACGACCTGTACGTCGTCTCGATCGTCCCCTGCCTTGCCAAAAAGTACGAGGCTGCGCGGCCCGAGTTCGCGCCGAACGGCATCCGAGACGTCGACGCGGTGTTGACCACCACCGAGTTCCTTGAAATGGTCGAAATGCAACATGTGGACGTCGCCGGAATCGTCCCTGCGTCATTTGACGAGCCGTATTCGCGGGTGTCGGGCGCGGGTGTCATTTTCGGCGCATCGGGCGGCGTCGCCGAGGCGGCGCTGCGTATGGCCGTCGAGAAGACGACGGGCAAATCACTGGTCGATCACCTCGAGTTCCACGACGTGCCCGGCCAGACCAATTTCAAAGAGGCGTCAGTGGACGCCGGCGACAAGGCAGTGAACGTCGCCGTCATCTCGGGCCTCGGCAA
>WQYR01000202.1 GCA_009781145.1 Propionibacteriaceae bacterium
ACCAGCAGGCCCTCCTGAGAGGCGGCGCGCTTGGCCCAATCGATAGCGTCGGGTGTTGCCACCGTCACCACCTCGTCGATGACGGAGCGGTCAAGAATCTCGGGCACGAAGTTCGCGCCGATGCCCTGAATGCCGTGCGGGCCGGCCTGGCCGGTGCTCAGCAGCGGCGATTCCGCCGGTTCGACGGCGACCACCTGCGCGGACGGGCGGCGCTGTTTCAGTACCTGTCCGACGCCGGTGATCGTCCCCCCAGTGCCGACCCCCGCCACGAAAAAGTCGAGGTCTGGCACGTCGGCCAAGATTTCCTCGGCCGTCGTGGCGCGATGCGCCGCCGAGTTAGCCGGGTTGGAAAACTGGCTGGCCAGGATGGCTCCAGGGGTTGTGGCAGCGATACGCTCAGCCTCGGCGACGGCGCCCTTCATGCCGTCCGCCTTGGGCGTCAGCACCAGCTCGGCCCCAAAAGCCCGCACCAAGGCCCGGCGCTCAAGGCTCATCGACTCGGGCATAACGATGATGACGCGGTAGCCGCGTGCCGCTCCCACCCAGGCCAACGCGATGCCGGTATTGCCCGACGTGCCCTCAACAATCACTCCGCCCGGCTTCAGCGCCCCGGCCTCCTCGGCCGCCTCGATGATCGCCAGACCCACCCTGTCTTTGACGGAACTGGCCGGGTTGAAGTACTCCAGCTTCGCCAGCACCGTCACCCCGTCAGGGTACAGGCGGTTGAGCCGCACCAGGGGGGTGTGGCCGACGAGTTGGGTTGCGTCTTGGTAAATGGTCATGTTAGTTCTAACTGTCTAGGTCGTCATGTATTCCAACAAAGCGGGCGGAACGCCGGTTTGAGCTGGCGACGGCGCAGACGCGTGGCTAGCGTGACCACCTGCCCAGACCGTGCGTCGAGTACGGCGTCTGTGCGCTCCGGGCCGGCTGGAGCCCGCTGCGCTCACTTGGCAGCGCTCAATGCCTGGTCCAGGTCTTCGATCAGATCGTCGACGTTTTCGATGCCGATGCTCAGGCGCACCATCTCGGGCGCCACGCCGGCGTCACGCGCCTCGTCGTCGCTGAGTTGGGAATGCGTCGTCGACGCCGAATGGATGGCCAGCGACTTGGCGTCGCCGATGTTCGCCAGGTGGGAGAACAACTGCAGCGCCTTGATGAACTTGACGCCGCCGGCGCGCCCGCTTTTCAGGCCGAACGACATGATGCCCGAAAAGCCGCGCCCGGTCAGAACCCGCTGGCCGACCTCAAAGGACGGGCTTGACTTCAACCCGGGGTAGTTCACCCATGCCACGTCGGGGTGCTGCTCGAGATGCTGGGCGACGGCCAGCGCGTTGGACGAGTGGCGCTCCATGCGCAACGCCAGCGTCTCCAGGCCCTGCAACAGCAGGAACGAGTTGAACGGTGCCAGTGTGGCGCCGGTGTTTCGCAGCAGGACGGTGCGGGCCCGCGTGATGTAGGCAGCCTTGCCGGCCGCCTCCGTCCACACCATGTCGTGGTAGGCAGAATCTGGTTTGGTCAGCCCGGGGAAACGGTCGGCGTGGGCAGCCCAGTCGAAGTTGCCCGAATCGACGATGACGCCCGCCAGCGCCGTGCCGTGCCCGCACATGTACTTGGTGGCGGAGTGGACGGCCACATCTACGCCATGATCGAAAACCCGGCACAGGTAGGGCGTCGCCACGGTGTTGTCGACGATGAACGGCAAGCCCAGGGCATGGGCGGCGGCGGACCAGGCGTCCAGATCGATGATGTTGGCGGCCGGGTTGCAGATCGTTTCGCCGAACACAAACTTGGTGTGGGCGTCGACGTGATTTGCCAGGTCCTCGGGCTTGGTCGGGTCGACGAAGCGGGCCTCAATGCCGAACTGTGCCAGCGTGTTGGCGAACAGCGCGAAGGTGCCGCCGTACAGCGTCGACAGGGCGACGATGTTATCACCCGCGTAGGTCAGGTTCAGTGCCGCGTAGGTGACGGCTGCGGCTCCAGACGCCGTGGCCATCGCCCCAACACCGCCCTCAAGGGCGTTGACGCGGGCCTCGAAGATGTCCGTCGTCGGATTCATGATGCGTCCGTAGATATTGCCGGGCTGACGCAGCGCGAAGATCTCGGCAGCCGATTCGGGGGAGTCGAACACGAAGCTGGTGGTCTGATAGATCGGCACGGCGCGCGACTTGGTCGTCGGGTCGGCGGTTTCTTGGCCGGCGTGAACGGCGAGGGTTTCTGGACGGAAGGTCATGGCGCCATCATACTGCCGTTATCGGCTGGCTCCGTTCGCCAACGGCTAAAATACGTGTTCATGAGCCAACCAACCGTCCTTGTCGTCGATTTCGGCGCACAATACGCCCAGTTGATCGCCCGGCGTGAGCGCGAGGCCCACGTCTACTCCGAGATCGTGCCGCACAGCCTTCCGGTGGCCGACATCATCGCCAAGCGGCCCGCCGCCATCGTCTTGTCGGGCGGCCCGCAGAGCGTCTACGCCGAAGGCGCCCCGCAGGTGGACGCCGCCCTGTTTGAGGCGGGCATACCGGTGCTGGGTATCTGCTACGGCTTCCAGGCCATGACGCAGGCGCTCGGCGGGGTGGTGAGGCCCACTGGGCTGTCTGAGTTTGGCCGCACGGCACTGACGGTGGACGCCCCGGGCAACCTGTTGGCAGCCCTGCCGTCGTCCCTGTCGGTGTGGATGAGTCACGGTGATTCCGTCGCCCAGGCGCCAGCCGGGTTCACGACACTGGCGCACTGCGACGGTAGCCCCGTGGCTGCTTTCGAAGACGACGCCCGGCAGTTGGCCGGCGTCCAGTGGCACCCCGAGGTGGCCCATACCGAGCACGGCCAAGCCGTTCTCGAGCACTTCCTGTACGACATCGCCGGTCTGGCGCCCACCTGGACGCCCGGCAACATAGTGGACGCCCAGATCGCGTCGATCCGGGAAACGGTGGGGCAGGGCAGGGTGCTGTGCGCCCTTTCGGGCGGGGTCGATTCGGCCGTCGC
>WQYR01000203.1 GCA_009781145.1 Propionibacteriaceae bacterium
CATATCGACGGGACGGGTGAAGATGGCGCCGTCCTCCTCGACTAGCACCCGGTTGCGGCTGTTCACGCTGCGTCCCATGATGAAATAGCCCAGCGCCATGGCTCCGCCAGGGGTAGTCCCGACGACGATGCCACGCCCGGGGTATGTGTTCCCGGCCAATGCTTCAATGATGGTTTTCGTCACGTCAATACTCCTTGGTTTGTGTCATGCTGCGCCCCCCATTCCGTCGTCCTGCGCGAAGTCGCAGGATCTGCTAAACGAAGCAGGAACATTGGCCAGATCCTGCGACTCCCGCTCGCTTCGCTGGCCAAGCGCAGGATGACGAAGAGAGGGGATCGCCTCAACAGGTGCTGCGTTGGGTGGAAGGTTTTCCACGAGCGGGGGCTTGGGGGTATCACCGCGGCGGTCCGAAGGAGCGCCGGTGTAGGAGGGCCCCAGAGTGCAGGGCGTCGATAAGATGCCGCAGGCATCGACGCCCGAAACGCCCCCCGCGACGGAAACACCTTTTACACAACGCAACACCCCCGGGCTCATGAAACACCTGCCATTGCTCGACACGCGTCACGCACCGCCTGGGGCAGGATCACCCATTCGGCTTGCTCCATTACCCGGCGTTGCAGGGTTTCTGGGGTGTCGCCCGGCAACACGTCCACTGCGCGTTGGGCGATGATGTCGCCCCCGTCGGGGATTTCGTTGACGAAGTGGACGGTGGCTCCCGTCACCTTTACCCCGCGAGCCAGCGCGGCTTCGTGGACGCGCAGGCCGTAGAACCCCTGCCCACCGAAGGACGGCAGCAGCGCGGGGTGAATGTTGATGATGCGATGATCGAACGCGGCAATCAGCTCTGGCGGCAGTATCGTCAAGTAGCCAGCCAAAACCACCAGGCCGATGTCATGGCTTGTCAGCACCTCGATGAGGGTTTCGGCGAAGGCATCGCCGAGTTCCTTTCGGCTGACGACAGCCGTCTCGACGCCAGCGTCCTTGGCGATGTCCAGAGCACCGATACCCGTCCGGCTTCCCACGACGAGCGTGATCCGTCCCCACGGGTTTTCGGAGCTCAGCAGCGCGCGCAGGTTCGTCCCGCCCCCGCTGACGAGCACCGCGATGTTGATCATACGAACAGAACCTCACCGTCGCCTGGCACGACTTCGCCGATGATGACGGGGTGGCCACCGGCATCGTACATGGCATCGCGCGCTTCGTATATGGCGTCGGGCTCCACGGCGACGACGAGGCCGATGCCCATGTTGAAGGTGCCGAACATGTCGTGCTCGCTGACGTTGCCGGCTTTGGCGAGCTCATCAAACACGGCCGGAACCTGCCATGTCGACCGGTCAATCTTGGCCGACAAACCGGGCGGCAGCATGCGGGGGATGTTCTCGAAGAACCCGCCGCCGGTGATGTGGGCGGCGCCGTGGACGCGTCCCCCGGCCATCGTAGGTGAGGATTGCAGCGCCATCAGTTCTTTGACGTAGATGCGGGTCGGCGCGAGCAGGGCGTCCAACAATGCCTGGTCACTCTTCAAGCGCTCCTCCGAGAACACCTGTCTGATAAGGGAAAACCCGTTCGAGTGTGGCCCAGACGACGTCAGGCCGATCAGCACGTCCCCGACTTTGGTGTTGACCTTGCCGTCCCACAAATTGTCCTTGTCGACGATGCCGACGGCGAAACCGGCTAGGTCGTAGTCATCACCCGCGTAGAACCCTGGCATCTCGGCTGTTTCGCCGCCCAGCAGGGCGCAACCGGCTTGTGTGCAACCATTCGCGACACCGGCCACAACGTCGGCGACGCGCTGCGGATCCGTCCGCCCAGACGCGATGTAGTCAAGGAAAAACAGCGGCTGCGCCCCGCAGCAGGCCACGTCGTTGACGCACATCGCCACACAGTCGATGCCGATGGTGTCGTGCCGTCCGGCCAGCGTGGCCAGTTTCAGTTTGGTGCCCACACCGTCGGCTCCAGCGGCCAGCAGACGTCCACCGCCGATATCGAACAACCCGGCGAACCCGCCCACACCGCCGACAACGCCCGGCAACCCGGCCGGTTTCAACGCTTGCGTCGCTTCAATGTGGCTGCGCATCAGGTCCAGCGCCCGATACCCGCGGGTGACGTCCACCCCGGCATCGCCGTACGCATCCGTGGATTCACCCAACCGAATCACCCAGCCATTTCTCGAAAGCGAAGGGGGCGTCCGGCGGCGGTATTTCCGTCGCGTACTGGCCCGTGAAGCAGGCGTCGCAGAAATCGCCGCGTCCGGTGGCGTCCAGCTTGGGAAGGTCCGCGACGTCCAGATAGCCGACGCTGTTGGCGCCGATCATGTCGCAGATCTGTTCAACACTGTTTTGGTAGGCAATGAGGTTGTCACTAGAGGAAATGTCCGTCCCGTAATAGCACGGGTAGCGGAACGGCGGGGCCGCCAACCGGACGTGGACTTCCGTCGCGCCCATGTCGCGCAGCAGCCCGACGATGCGGGTAATGGTGGTGCCCCGCACGATCGAATCGTCCACCAAGACGACGCGCTTGCCGCGCACCGCCTCGGCGACGGGGTTGAGCTTGATGCGCACCGCCGACTCTCGATGGCCCTGACCGGGCTCGATGAACGTCCGCCCAATGTACTTGTTCTTGATGAAGCCCACTGCGTAGGGAATGCCGCTTTGTCGCGCGTAGCCGAGCGCCGCGTCAATGCCAGAGTCGGGCACGCCGACGACGACATCCGCCGCCACCGGGTGATCGATCGCCAGCAGCGCACCAGCGCGCAACCGGGCCGCCTGAACGGACGTGCCGTCAACGACCGAGTCAGGACGGGCAAAGTAGATCAGTTCGAAGACACACAGCGACCGCTTCGTCTTCTCCCCATAACGCAGCGAGGTGGGCTCGGCACCCGGGGTCAGGACGATGATCTCGCCAGGCTCAATATCGCGCACGAAAGTGGCACCGATTGAATCGAGAGCACACGACTCGGACGCCAGCACCCAG
>WQYR01000204.1 GCA_009781145.1 Propionibacteriaceae bacterium
CACCCCACCAAACCAGACCCATGAGTTTCAGCCTCATGAGACTATTGTCAGCGTGGATAGGGCTGCTTCCTCGGCTGCGCCGAGATCTGGGCGTGACGCGAGGTACATTCCACGGAACGCTCCCCAGCCGTCAATTACCTGGCCTTTTGCGTTGATCGCCCCGCCCAGGTCAAAAATGATGATAGTGGTGTAGATGTCGCCCCACGCCGATCCGGTGAGCAGGCATGTGCGTCTCCATCCGTCATGACCTGAGATCTGGACTGGTTGGTCAATGACGACCTGGACTTTCGCGTTCGGGTCATAGGCGAAACCATAGTCGGCGTCGGCCTGCGCCGCTGCTGCCGAATCCAGCGCTTGGCCGGTCCTCATGATTGTGCTGAACCATGTGGTGGCCGTCAGCGACGGCGGTTGGGCGCTGTACGATTGGCCGCCGCCGCCCTCGACGTAAGCGTCGTCCCAGCCGTCGGTGCCACACCACATCAGAACCGACCAGCTCATCCACTTGCCCTGGCATTGGCCGTCCGACTGCGGCAGCGTCGCAGGTGGCGGTGTCGCAGGTGGCGGCGCCCACGACGACGACGGCGTCGGCGCCAGCGAGGGCGAACTCGTCTCGTTCCAGGCGCTGACAGTCGGCGTCGAAGAGTCGGTGTCCTCGATAGCTGGGGTCAACGGTGAATTGCCGGTCGCGCGCAAAATGATCGCAACGAGAATGGCAGTGACAAGGGTAAGCGCCGCGAGCGCGACGATCCATACTCTGTCGTTGCGGTTGCCGCCAGCCATCAGATGGCGTAATACAGATCGAACTCGTATGGGTGGGGACGCTGACGCAAGGCGTCGATCTCCTCGTTCTTGAGATCAATCCAGGTGCTGATCAGGTCGGCGGTGAAGACGTCCCCCACTTGCAGGAAGTCCTGGTCGCGACGCAGGGCGTCCAGCACCTCGCCCAGCGAACCGGGCACTTGCGGAATGTTGGCGTGCTCCTCGGGGGGCAGCTCGTAGAGGTCCTTGTCGACCGGGGCCGGCGGCTCCGTCTTGTTCTCGATGCCGTCCAGCCCAGCCAGCAGGATCGCGGCGAAGGCGAGATAGGGGTTGGACGACGGGTCAGGGCAGCGGAACTCGACGCGCTTGGCCTTGGGGTTCGACCCGGTGATCGGAATGCGGATGCAGGCCGACCGGTTGCGAGCCGAATACACCAGGTTGACGGGAGCCTCGAAGCCCGGCACCAGTCGGTGGTACGAGTTCAGCGTCGGATTGGTGAAAGCCAGCAGGGCTGGCGCGTGCTTCAACAGGCCGCCGATGTACCAGCGGGCGATGTCCGACAGGTTGCCGTAGCCGCGCTCGTCATAGAACAGGGGTTGGCCACCCATCCAAAGGGACGAGTGCACGTGCATGCCCGACCCGTTGTCGCCGAAAATCGGCTTCGGCATGAAGGTGGCGCTCTTACCGGCGGCCTGGGCGGTGTTCTTGACGACATACTTGACCTTCATCAGGTCGTCGGCCGAACGGAGAAGTGTGTTGAAACGCCAGTTGATCTCTGCCTGGCCGGCGGCGCCAGCCTCGTGGTGGGCGCGCTCGATCACGATGCCGGACGCCTCCAGCAGCTTGACCATCTCGTCGCGCAGGTCGCCGTAGTGGTCGTTCGGGGCGACGGGGAAGTACCCGCCCTTCGTCTTGACCTTGTAGCCAAGGTTGCCACGCTCCTCGTGGCGCGAACTGTTCCACGGCGCCGACTCGGCGTCGACGTAGTACAGCGACGAATGTCCGTTCGTCTCGTAACGCACATCGTCGAAGACGTAGAACTCGGCCTCCGGCGCCATGAAAGCGGTGTCGGCGATGCCCGTCGACTTCAGATACATCTCGGCTTTGCGGGCGATGTTGCGCGGGTCGCGGCTGTACGGTTCCTTCGTGATGGGGTCATGGACGAAGAAGTTGACGATCAGAGTCTTGGCCACTCGGAAGGGGTCAAGGTAGGCCGTCGTCGGGTCGGGCAGCAGCACCATGTCCGATTCGTCGATGGTCTGGAACCCGGCGACGGACGACCCGTCGAAGGCCAACCCGTCGCTGAACACCGCCTCGTCGAAGGAGCCGGCGGGCACTGTGAAGTGCTGCATGACGCCGGGCAGGTCGCAGAACCGCACGTCGATCATCTCGACGTTTTCGCGCTTGACATAGTCGAATAGGTCATCCGCGTTTGCGAACATCAGAAATCTCCTGAGTCTGGAAACACGCCCAACATCCCGGGCGCGAAAATAAGCTTATCCGACCTAGGTTCGGCGGTGTTGCCGCACTGTTTCAGTTGCGTTAATCAGTGTCGTCACGCAAGGCCGAATTCGGCCCTGACGGCCTCGACGATGGCGGGTGCCTGGGCGGCTTCGACGGCCATGGTGATCTTGGTCTCGGATGTTGTCACCTGGCAGGGGCTGACGCCGCAGGCGGCCAGGCAGGCAAACACCCGCGCTGTCACGCCGGGGGACGACGCCATGCCTTCGCCCTCGACTGTGAGTTTCGTCAAATGCTCTGTGACATTGGGTTTTAGCGTTCCGTCAGCCAGCGACCGGACAGCCGCGGCCAGATCGGACTGGGGCACAGAAAACGCCAGGTCAAGGCCGTTGCCGTGCGGTGTCGTCGCCGAGATCATGTCGACGTTGATGCCCCGCAAGGCTGCGAAGAGGGCGGCCAAATCGGCCGGGTCGGCCGACACCGCCTCCAGCGAGAGCACTGCGACGTCCCGCTCCAACCCGATGTGAGTCACCAGCGATTGCTCGGCGAGTAGCTGCGTCATCGAGTACAGTCCGGGCCCTTTGCCGGCGATGTAGATAGCGGCGCGCAATGCTCCGCCGGCCATAATGCGCCGCGACAGGGCTGCATGGCTAAGCTCGATGATCTCATCGTCCCCATAGAATCCGACGGTGTGAGCACCGGCGACGGTGCCGCCGCGTCGCGCCACCACGCCCACCTCGCCGGG
>WQYR01000205.1 GCA_009781145.1 Propionibacteriaceae bacterium
ACGCCCGCTTGGCGCCAACCAGCGACTGAGCCGTCCGGTCGATCAGATCGGCGCGGGCCTGCGTCAGCACCGAGATCGTCACGTCCTCGGGAATGGCCTGCTCGTCAATCAGCGAGCGGACGAGATCAAAATCGGTCTGTGACGCCGACGGGAAGCCAATCTCGATCTCCTTGTAGCCCATGGCCACGAGCAGGTCGAACAGCTTGCGCTTGCGGGCCGGCGTCATCGGGTCGATCAGGGCCTGATTTCCGTCGCGCAGATCGGTGCTGAGCCAGCGCGGCGCCTTGGTGATGCGCTGGTCGGGCCACGTGCGGTCAGGCAGTTGTTGCGCGACGAAGGGCTTGTAGCGCTGCAGCGGCATCGGTGAAGTGCCGGCGACAGGCTTGGTTTGGGGACGGACGGTGGGTGCTGGGTATGTTGTCATTGCGGGTTCCTTGTGTTAGTTGATGAACGCCAGACACGTGCGAACTCCGCGACAGGGGGTCTGGCTAGTGCGACCGCACCCCGTCGCGGCGACCAAGCAGCAATGAGCGCCACAACACGTGGTCAAGTGTAGTGCCGGTTCGGCGTCACCAACAACATCGCAGCACGTCGGCAACTTCAGGCCCGCTTGGGTCCGAAGCAGACGACAGCTAAAGTTTGCAAATCTCCAACGACATTTGCAGATTGCTTTGCAATTCTCCAACGACTTTTGCAAAACCTGCTGGTAGGCTGGTTCCGACGAGAAAGGTGGACTCGATGGAACGAACGGCGATGACCGCGCTGATGGCGTGGCGCGACAGCCCAACACGCAAGCCGTTGATTCTGCGCGGCGCGCGTCAGGTGGGCAAGACGTGGTTGTTGACCGAGTTCGGCCGTCGATCCTTTGCGAGGACCATCCACGTCAACCTGGACACGTCGACGGCAGCCCGAACCATCTTCGCCGGCGACCTCAACCCGCGTGAAATCGCCGTGGGCCTTGGCATCCTGGACGGGCACGGCCCAATAGACCCGGAAAACACCTTGATCATTCTCGACGAGGTCCAGGAGACGCCGCGGGCATTGACGTCGTTGAAGTATTTCGCCGAACAGGCACCTGAGTATGTCATCGCCTGCGCTGGTTCACTGCTGGGCGTCGGGTTGCATGCGGGGACGAGTTTCCCCGTCGGCAAGGTCGACTTCCTCGATTTGACCCCGCTGACTTTCGAAGAGTTCTTGGCTGCACGCGAGCACGAGGACTATCTGGCGCTGATCGAAGCCCAGAACTGGCCGCTACTGAACGCCTTCCATGACCAGTTGGTGCGCGAACTGCGCTGGTACTACTTCGTCGGCGGCATGCCTGAGGCCGTTGCCACGCTGGTGAGGACCGATGACGCCACCGCCGTCCGTCGGGTCCAAAGTGCCATTTTGGCAGCCTACCAACAGGATTTTTCCAAACATGCGCCGTCCGTTGAAGTGCCGAAGTTGAATGCGATATTCTCGGCAATTCCCACCCAACTTGCCAAAGAGAATCGGAAATTCGTTTTCGGCCAGGTATGGAAATCTGCCCGCGCGGCAACACTTCAGCTCGCCTTGCAGTGGCTCTCTGACGCGGGGTTGGTGACGCGCGTCAACCGCGTCACAACGCCACACTATCCACTGGCCGCCTACATCGATGACAAGGCTTTCAAGCTTTTCCTAGTCGACGTCGGGCTTCTGGCCGCATTGGCAGAGATCGAACCGTCGGCACTGGTCGATGGCAATTCGTTGTTCACCGAATTCAGAGGCGCTTTGACGGAGCAATACGTCGCGCAGACCCTTACATCCCTGCCGATCCCGCCGCCCCGCTATTGGTCCGCTGACGGCGCAACCGCCGAGGTCGACTTCGTCATCCAAAGCACCAACGCGATCGTTCCCATCGAGGTCAAAGCAGCCACCAATCTGCAAGCCAAGAGCCTTCGAATCTACCGGGGAAAATTCGGCCCAGCCGTCTCGATCCGGACGTCGCTGGCCCCCTACGAACAACAAACCGGCGGACTGATCAACCTGCCCCTGTACGCCCTCGGGGCGCTTCCGGCAGTGATGGCGGAACCACCCTCGTCAGAAGCCTAAGCGCGCCAATTGCTTGGGGTCGCGCTGCCAGTTCGCCACCACTTTGACGCGGAGGTCAAGGTGGACGCGCATGCTCAGCAGGGCGTTGATCCTTAGCCTGGCCGCAGTGCCGATCTCACGGATCATCTCGCCGCCACGGCCGATGACGATGTGCTTTTGCGAATCGCGCTCGACCACCAAGTTGGCGAAGATGTCCCAGATCGGTTTGTCGGCCGGACGGTCAGGACGTTCGTTGACCTCCAACACCTCGACGGTGATCGAATGGGGCAACTCGTCGCGCACCAGTTCCAGCGCCGCCTCGCGGATCAGCTCGGCGATCATGACGTCGCTGGGCTCGTCCGTCACCTCGTCGCCCGGGTAGAACCGCGGGCCCGGCGCCAGCAGCGAACTCAAGACGTCGCGCACCTCGTCGACCTGCCAGCCGGTCACCGCCGAGCAGGGGACGATATGAGCCCACTCGATTTCTGCCTGGGCGGCGGCCGCGTCGATGCTCAACAGATGCTCGCTCAACCGCTCGGGGCGCACCCGGTCGGCCTTCGTGGCCAGCGCCACCAGCGGGGGACGGGGACGCAGCCCCGCCAGTTGCTCGATAATCCGCTGATCGCCCGGCCCCAGCCGCTGATCGGCTGGTAGACACACGCCGATGATGTCGACGTCACCCAGGGTCTCGGCCACCAGGTCGTTCAGCCGGGTCTGCAGCAGCGCCCGCGGTTTCGACAACCCCGGCGTGTCGATCATCACCAACTGCGACCCGGGTTGATTGATGATGCCCCGAATCGCATGCCGCGTCGTCTGCGGCTTGTCCGAAACAATGGCGATCTGCTGGCCCACCAGCGCGTTCAGCAGCGTCGAT
>WQYR01000206.1 GCA_009781145.1 Propionibacteriaceae bacterium
GTCAACTTCGGCATAACCGCTGTAGCTAAGGCAGAAGGATCGAACTTGACCATCACCCAGCCGGATACGACCACACCACTGAGCAACACAACCGCGGTCGGCAACGACCTGCAGGTCAATGTTGACGTTGTGGAGTCAGACGGCACGACGCCTCTGCCAAACGCGCCTGTCGCGATAACGTTGGCTGACTCGAACACCTGGTTCACGAACCTGCGGGGCGACAATCTCGGTCAGTCGTCAATATGCACCACCAACAGCGCGGGGCACTGCAACGTGCTGATATCGTCCACCACGACTGGGCCCGGACCGGGGCATGCCTACATCGATGATGTCTCGGCAACCGTGCTCGTCGGCGCAGTACAGGAACCTTTGGGTGGCGGGTCCAGCCCCGAAACTCAAGGCTCACCGCAAACGGTTGTCTTCACGCCTGGGCCGCCGGTAGACGGGCCGCACACCTGCGGTGACAAACCCGGCACCGGCATTTATGTGACAAACTCGGCCAGTGACCCCCTGATGTCGTCCGACACTCCGCCGGTCGCAGTGCAGTCGGCGTCGACCACACCCGCGGACTCTTTGTATGTCACCGGATTGGTGACTGATTCCGCCTGCAACCCGATTTCTGGCGCACCGGTGACGCTGACATTCGACATCACCAGTGCCAACGGCAGCGTGACAATGACACCGGACTTGGGCACCAGTGTTTCGCACACCGCGTACGTCATGACAGCCACCACTGGTGACGACGGAAAGGTGACGGCGAATCTGACGGACACCAAGGCAGGCGCTGTGACCGTTGCCGGTACCTACGACAACACCAAGCCGACGCCCCCAGGCTCACCGGCCGACACTGCGGCCTCAATGGGCACTGGCATGGCCAACTGGGTGGCCGAGGGCGTTGACGCCGACTCGTCGTATTTCACCGTCACCCCGACCGTGACAACGCTGGCGAGTGACGCCGAATGGGTTACCGTCAGTGACGGCTCACAGCACGACGCCTTGCACCAGTACACCGTCACGGTTCATGCCATGGATGTCGCAGACGACCCGCTGAGCGGGCAGACCGTTACGATCACGCCCTCGTCCGTGGATCTTGCGCTAAACAACGGGGCACCGATCACAGCAGCCGACGAGGGCGATGGCACGTACACGGCAACGATTTGGTCTGAGTTGGCGCACTCTGACTCGACAATTTCGGTGACGGTCGGCAGTGACCCCACCGATATCACGATGGACCAGCCGATAAAGTATGGCGGAACGCAAACCGTCGCTTTGATTCCGTTCAAGGCTGGCACACCGGCAAACGAATGCTGGTTGCCGATGGGTGCCACCACCCATTTGATCCCAGGGCTGGCGGCCAGCCCGTCCACCGGCGTGCCGGTCGGTGACACCAGCAGCACTGGTTCCATATTGACCGCCACCGTCACCGACGAGTTCTGCAACCCGATTGCGGGCGCCACGGTCGATTTTGACCCGTTCAGCACCAGCGCCCATCTGTCGTCGGCGTCCGGCACCACGAACGCCACCGGCTCCGTGACCACCAAGCTGACGGATACAGTGGAGGAAACAGCACATCCGACCGCCACCGTGACCGAAGACCAACATGGGGCAGCAGTTCTGCCGTCGATCGAATACACCACGCCGGTAGCGTTCATCGCCGGAGCGCCGAACTCATGCGACGGTCTAACACCAGCCACCACATGCAGCTGCACAGACCCATCGACCCAGACACAAACGAACCTTTCGGTGGGTAACCCGTCAGGCACAAGCCCGGTTCCATCGGCAATGATCCCAGGCAAGATCCAGGCAACAGCGCACGTCACTGATCAGTATTGCAACACTGTGGCCGACGGCACTGCAGTCGCGTTTTCGCTCACGAACGTGGGCAGTGCCCTCGGCTCGGCATACAGCGGTTCCGCGACAGTGGATTCAACCCATCCCGACGATTCAACCACCGTGCAGGGCGCGGTAACGATCACCCTAAGCGACGTCAACGCGGAGCAAGTCGACATTCACGCGACGATCAACGGCGGGACCCAGATCAGCCAGTCGCCGCAGACGGTGGAGTTCACCGTTGGGGGCCTTGACCCTGCGCATTCGACTTTGAAATGCCTGTCAAAGGCCTCAGACGGTACGAACACCCCCATCGCGGACGGCACCGACTACTATGAGTGCGTCATCACGGCGATGGACAACGCCAGCACGCCAAACCTGCTGCCAAATCTGGATACATCGCACTTCAACCTGACCTTTGCGAACCAGGTCAATGGCTCGTCCGGCACAGCACAGCCTATGGTTGTGACCACGTCGGCGGCGCCGGACGGCGTGACGAACACCGGCAACGGAACGTACACTTTCGACGTGGTTTCCACCAAGGCCGGCTCGGACTTCACCGTTATGGCTGACTACGGCGGCGCCCCGGTGGGTGACCCCGGGATAGAGGTACCGGTCGCGTTCAAGGCAGGCCTGATCGATGAGAACACGACGTGCGCGGTTAACGGTTTCAGCTACAAGGTTGGTCAGGTCTACGCCAACCCAAGCACCCAGGCCGTTGACGGCACGTCCACCGTCACTGTGCTTTTGGCCGATAAGGATTGCAACGCGATCCAGGGCGCCACAGTGACCTTCACGCAGGACATGAGCGCAACGTTCCCCGGCACGACAAACCCGGCGATGACCAACTTGGACGGTTTGGCCATGTCCTCGCTGACCGACACCAAAGCTGAGTTAGTGACCGTTGGAGGTTCGTACGACGCCACCAACGCCACCAGTGGCGCAACGCTTGCCGACTTCAGCAATGGCATTCAAATCAACGACGGCACAGGCGACCTCACGTCTGGCACGACGTCGACGGTGCAGTTCAACTCCGGGCTTCCATCGTCAACCCTTTCGCAGGTGATGGTCAGCCCAGTGCCGA
>WQYR01000207.1 GCA_009781145.1 Propionibacteriaceae bacterium
CCTTCAGATCGTCTACCTGTCACCCGAGGCGGCTGCGCTGCCGATCGTCACCAAGGACAAGCTGACGCACCCCTGGCTGGCCGAACTGGCCGAGCAGGCTTGGCGCGAACGGCGCACTCAGTCTCCCGTGGTTGTGCTTCAACGGTTTGACGACCTGGGCCCCATTGAGCAGGCCGAGGTGGCCGCTACCCAGATGGTCGGACGTTTCGTCCTGCTGACGCTGACGGACATGACGGCCACCCGCCGCGTCGAGCAGGTGCGCCACGACCTCATTTCGAACGTCGGCCACGACTTACGCACCCCGGTGGCGGCCGTCCAGGTTATCGCTGATGCGCTGGAGGTTGCCCGAGATGACCCAGAGGCTATCGCCCGGTTCTCGGAGCGGCTAAAGGTGGAGGCGACTCGCATGGGACGCCTCATAGAAGACATATTGATCTTGGCCCGCGCCCAGTCGCCAGACCTTGAGCGGTTCACGCCCGTCGACCTTGTCGTGGCCGTCACCGAGGCTTGCCTTCACCAAACCACCCACGCCGAGCAAGAAGGCGTCGCCGTGCATATCTCGGCACCTAAGCCGGCCCGCACGATTGAGGTGCTGGGCGACGCGTCGGCCCTCACAACGGCCGTCGAAAACCTGGTTGACAACGCCATTAACTACTCGCCGCGCGGCTCTACGGTTGCCGTTACGACCGGGGTCAACAAGGCTCAGACTCGCGGCACCATCCGCGTCGCCGATAAGGGTATCGGCATCGATCCCGCAGATCAGGGACGCATTTTTGAGCGCTTCTACCGATCGGATCGGGCCCGATCGCGCCGCACCGGCGGCACGGGCTTGGGCTTGGCCATCGTCAAGAATGTCGCCCTCGGCCACGGGGGCACCGTCACCGTCCGGTCGACACCCGGCGAGGGCTCGACGTTCACCATCGAGCTTCCCCTTGCCGAGCCGGCACCGGCACCCCTCGAACCGAAGAAAAGCAAAGACTAAACTGTCACCATGTCTACCGTCCTGCTTGTTGAAGACGATGACACCCTACGCGAGGCGCTCGTCTATATGCTGCGCCGCGAGGGTCATGATGTGCGTGCCGCCGCCGACGGTCAGGCCGCCCTGGATGGCATGTCCCCGCCGATACCCGACATCGTGCTGCTTGACCTGATGATCCCCCTCATCAACGGCATCGAGGTGTGCCGGCGCATCCGTCAGACATCCGATGTGCCAATCATCATGCTGACGGCCCGCAACTCCGAGGCCGACATTGTGCTGGGTCTCGAGGTTGGCGCCGACGACTATGTGACCAAGCCGTTTTCCACACCTGAACTGCTGGCCCGAATCCGGTCGGCCATCCGGCGCGGACGGGCCGAAGCCAAGGCCAAGCCGGCCGACGTCCTGACCGTCGGCGAGATCACCATGGACGTGTCCAGGCACCGCGTCACTGTCGGAACGACAACGATCGCGCTGCCCCTCAAAGAGTTTGAGCTTTTACATTTGTTCATGCGCAACAAAGGCCGTGTCATCACGCGTCCCCAACTGTTGAAGCGATTGTGGGGCACGGAGTTCCCCGTCGACACCAAGACTTTGGACGTCCACATTCGCCGTCTGCGTTCGAAGATCGAGGCAGACCCGGCCAACCCGCAGCGACTCACCACCATCCGTGGCGTCGGCTACCGCATGGAGCCCGACTAGGCCTCAGCGACGGAAGTAGCTGAGGATGCGGACGATGTTGATGTAAAGCCAAACCATCGTCACGCTGATGCCGAAAGCTGCCACCCAACCCTGCGAGCGGGGAGCCCCCGCATTGACGCCGGCCTCGACGTATTGGAAATCGTCGACCAGCGAGTAGACCGCCAAACCGATGCCGACCAGCGCGAACACCCAAGCCAGCAGGCTGACAGGTTCGCCCGGCCCCGGGAGCAACCCGGTGTTGATACCGAAGAAGAACAGAACCAGGTTCAGCAGTGCCACACCGACGAAGGCGAACATGCCGAGCCGCAGGATCTTGCTGGCCTTCGAACTGATCCTGAACCCACCGTAGCGGTAGGCGATCAGCGTGACGGCCGCGGCCATGAAGGTGCCCAGGACGCCCTGCACGATGATGCCCGGGTATGCAGCCTCGAATATCCTCGAGAAGGCGGCCAACAGCAGGCCCTCGGCCACCGCGTAGGCGATGTTGCCGGCCGGGCTGGCGGCGCGTGAACGGATGACGACAAATGGCACAAACACCGCCGCCAAACCGCCGACCATGCCAACCGGGTACAACAGCCGCTCAGGCATGAAGAAGTAGGCGAATGCCGCGACGAGGAACAGCCCGGCCAGGCTCAGGGCCGTCTTGGCCAGCACGTCGTCGAACGTCATGCGGTCGTCAACCACCTGCGCCTGCCCTGACGTGTAGCCAGGCTGGGACGGTGTGAAGAGGCCCTTGGTCGAAAGCACGGGGTTAGCCATCAGTAATCCTCCAATAATCGCTCATTCATATCAACATCATCTTACGGGTAGCCCATTCCGGACCAACTATTTGTTGTCTGTGACTGCGCGGCCTGCGCGCGGTTAGGATTGGGCTAAGACAATCGAACCAGGAGGAAACCATGGTGCGCATCATCGTCAACGGGGCGCTCGGCCAGATGGGGCGGGAGATTATCGCCCAAGCGGCCAGCGACACATCCGTGTCTGTGGTCGCCGGACTTGACCCCAGCGCGTCCGAGGCGGCGGCTTCCGGCCTGCGCTTCCCACTGATCAACGACATTTCGGCGCTGCAGGAGAAGGCCGACGTGTTGGTTGACTTCTCGCACCCGTCTGCGCTTACCGGCTTGTTGCACTACTGCACCAAGACGCACACCGCCCTGGTGCTTGGTACGACTGGCTTCAGCGCCGCCGACAAGCGCCTGATTGAGGACACCGCCCGCGTCATCCC
>WQYR01000208.1 GCA_009781145.1 Propionibacteriaceae bacterium
ATGATGTCGCCACCCATGTCGTGTTTGGTGCGCTCGGCGGAGGCGTCTTGGTCCAACATGTCGACTAGGGCGTCGGCTGAGAAAATGTAGTTGCCCATCGACGCCAAACACATGTCGGGGTTGTCGGGAATGCCGGGCGGGTCGTCCGGCTTTTCGAGGAAGCGCGAGATGACACCGTTGCGTCCGGCGTCGATGATGCCGAACTCGCTGGCGCTGGCCCGGGGCACCTGAAGACCCGCCACCGTCGCGGCCAACCCGGAATCGATATGCGCCTGAAGCATCTGGCGCACGTCCATGCGGTAGATGTTGTCGGCGCCAAACACCACTACGTAGGCGGGGTTTTCGTCACGAATCAAGTTCAGCGACTGGTAAATCGCGTCCGCGCTGCCCTGGTACCAGTGAGGCCCACGGCGCTGCTGGGCCGGCACAGGGGTGACATAGTTGCCCGTCAAAGCGGACATCCGCCACGTCACCGAGATATGGCGGTCGAGCGAGTGCGACTTGTACTGGGTCAGCACCGCGACGTGCATGAAACCAGAGTTGATCATGTTCGACAACACGAAATCGATCAGCCGGTAAGTGCCCCCAAAAGGCACCGCAGGCTTTGCCCGATCGGCCGTCAATGGCATCAAACGTTTCCCCTCGCCACCGGCCAAAACGATGGCTAGAACCTTGTCGTTGTCCATGCGTTTGAGTCTACATTGACGGGCCCGGACGTGGGCGACCCGGGCGGCCCCACCTAGGATTGATACATGCACGTTTCTGTCGTCACAAGGGAGTATCCACCAACTATCTACGGAGGCGCGGGGGTGCATGTAGCCCAGCTCGTCCCCCGTCTGGCGAAGCTGGTGGACGTCGACGTGCAGTGCATGGGCGAGCCCCGGGACGGGGCCACCGCGCACGCCGAGGACTTCCCGGCAGGCGCCAACGCGTCGCTCCGGGTGTTCGGCGCAGACCTCGACATCGTCGCAACCATGCCCAAGGTTGATGTCGTCCATTCGCACACCTGGTATGCGAACCTGGCAGGTCTTTTGGCGGGCGTCTACCAGCACATTCCGCATGTGGTGACGGCCCACTCGCTGGAGCCGCTGCGGCCCTGGAAGCGCGAGCAACTGGGCGGTGGCTATGAATTGTCGAGTTGGGCCGAACGCACCGCCTACGAGGCGGCGTCAGCTATCATTGGTGTCTCGACGGCCATGGCGGCCGATGTGCGGCGCGTCTACCCCAGCCTTGACCCCGAAAAGATCCACGTCGTGCGCAACGGCATCGACACGGACGAGTTCTTCCACGACGACAGCACCAGCTTCCCGGCGTCAATCGGCATGGATGTGGACCGCCCCAGCGTGGTGTTTGTGGGGCGCATCACCCGGCAGAAAGGGCTGGTACACCTGCTTCGGGCGGCCCGCCAGTTCACGCCCGGCACACAGTTGGTGCTGCTGGCGTCGTCACCTGACACACCCGAGATCGCCGCCCAGTTCGAGCAGGAGTACCAGGCGCTGAAGGACGAAAGAGGCAGCGATGTTATCTGGGTGCAAAAGATGGCGCCCCGTCAGGGGCTGCGCCAGGTGCTCAGCCACGCCACGCTTTTCGCCTGCCCGTCGATCTATGAGCCCCTGGGTATCGTCAACCTGGAAGCCATGGCGTGCGAAACCGCCGTCGTCGCCAGCGGGGTCGGCGGCATACCCGAGGTGGTGACCGACGGCGTGACGGGCAGTCTCGTCGCCTACGACCCCGACCAGGGTGACAACCCCGCTTACCAGTCAGGCTTTGAAGGGCGCCTTGCCGACGCCGTCAACGATCTTCTGGCGGACCCGGCGCGCGTGCGCCATTACGGCACGGCTGGACGCCGACGTTGCATTGACGAGTTCAGTTGGGAAGCAATCGCCCGTCAAACCGTTGACGTTTATGATGCCGCGCTGCGCAGTTTCTGACGAGACGGATGCCGCGGCCCCGCCATTGTGTGAGAAACTATTGGGCGTGATGCAATCGGAAAAACACCCTGCCAAGGTCGCAAAGATGTTTGATTCGGTCGCACCAAGGTACGAAATCATCACTGATCTGATAAGTCTGGGCCAAGACAGGCGCTGGCGTCGGGCCGCCACGGCCGCCCTTCATGCCCAGCCCGGCGACCTTGTGCTCGATGTCGCCGCCGGAACCGGGGCGTCCTCGGCCGTGCTGGCTCGCACGGGCGCCGAGGTCTGCGCCCTCGATATTTCGCCAGGCATGGTGGCCGTCGGGCATCACGACCACCCCGACATCGACTTTGTCGTGGGGGACGCCCAGTCGCTGCCCTTCGCGGACGAAACCTTTGACGCTGTGACGGTCAGCTTCGGCCTGCGCAACATGCCCGACCCGCAGCGCGTGCTCGCCGAGCTGGCGCGCGTCACCAAACCGGGCGGACGCCTGGTGATCTGCGAACTGTCGACTCCGCCTTGGCGGGTGCTGCAATTCGCGCACCACATTTGGATAGGCCGTGTCATGCCGCTGATAGCCCGCCTCAGCAGCAACCCCGCCAGCTATCGCTACCTGACGGAGTCGATCGTCGACTGGCCCGGCCCGACCACCATCGCAGAATGGGCGGCGGCTGCCGGCTGGCGGCATATCAGCTTCAAGCGTCTGACGGGTGGCATCGTCACCCTGCATTGGGGTAATCGCTGATGGCAACACTCGCCCAATGGGTTGAGGGCGCGCGCCCGCGCACCCTGCCGCTGTCGATCTCACCGGTGATCGCCGGGTCGGCCGTGGCATTGGCGGCCGGGGGTTTCCACCCGTGGCGGGCGGTGCTGACGCTGATCGTCGGCGTCGCCATGCAGATCGGCGTCAACCTTTCGAACGACTACTCGGACGGTGTGCGGGGCACCGACAAATTCCGAGTGGGGCCCCAGCGTCTGGTGGGCTC
>WQYR01000209.1 GCA_009781145.1 Propionibacteriaceae bacterium
CCCGCGAACACCGTGTAATAAAGGTCAAGTTCGACGTCGTCGTCCCCCATGGTGACGCGCAGCGTCTCGGCCCGTCCAGTTTCGGCGTGGGCACCGGGCAAACCGTCTTGGCAAGGTGCGATGCCGTCGATGATGTCATGGCGCAGATAGCGGAAGTCCGTCATGAAGCCCGGGCTGCCCGGCAGTTTGAGTTCGGCAGCCGGCTGGCGGAAGTCGCCCTTGCCGAGGCCCGACCACTCCAGCGGAAGGACATCCAGGCTGCATGCGGGGTCGTCTTGATAGGCCACCTGGTAGCCACCGGACGGCGTCTTGACGGCCAAGGCATCGGCGTCGTCCGTAGCAACCGTCGGCCCCCAGTGGATGTGCTCCAGATGGCCTGCCGTCGTCACCCGGAAAAGGTAGGACGTGTTTGCGCCGGTCAGGTGGAACACCCGCCGGGCAGCCGCTGCCTTGTCGATCATGGGTTCACGGCGTTCGTCAGGTACTCGCAGGGGGCAACCCAACGGTCGTAGGCTGCGTCGGTAATGGCGCCGTTGGCGGAAATGTCGGCATAGAACCGGCCCGACTCGCGCATCGTCCGGGTTTGGGTCTCGTAGTCCAAAGCGATCAGCCCGAAGCGCGGTCCCTCGCCGTCGGCCCACTCCCAGTTGTCGATCGACGACCAGTGATAGTAGCGCTCGACCGGCACACCAGAAGTGACGACCGCCCGCAGGTGGTCGAAGATAAACCGGGGACGGA
Organism: Propionibacteriaceae bacterium; assembly: GCA_009781145.1. GTDB lineage: Bacteria > Actinomycetota > Actinomycetes > Propionibacteriales > Propionibacteriaceae > WRGV01. The sequence goes on from WQYR01000209.1 coordinate 739, forward strand.
AGGCGTCACGCGAATCGGCAATGCCGTTTTCGGTGATGTAGATGGGGCCGGGGTAGGCGCGGGCGACCTGCCGTAGCACAATTCCCAGGCCGGCCGGGTAGATCTCCCAACCCAGGTCGTTCACCGGCACGTCCTTGGCAACGCCGTCCGCCAGACCCGTCACCATGGAGCGCGAGTAATAGTTGACTCCCTGGAAGTCGTAGTACTTGCCGGGACGCACCCCCTTGGGCTGAAGCAGCGGCGGGACGAACAGGCCCGTGCTCATCGCCCGGTGCAGTGCGGACTGGAACAGGAACCCGCCGACCACGGCTGCGCCGATGTCACGCAGGTTGAACTTGCTTGCGGGACGGAAGACGCGCAGGTGCATGGCGACGCCGACCTTCGCTGACGGCTGCAACTCGTGGATCAGCCCGTAGGCGCTGACGTGTGCCTCTGCCAGGTGTTGGGCCACCGCTTGCGCCCCGCGCGGGCTGCGGCTTCCGGGCGGCCAGGTTCCTTCGACGTAGGACGCGACGACGTAGACATTCGGTTCATTGAAGGTGATCCATTCGTCCACCAGATCGTCCAGCGACTCGACCATTCGTCGTGTATATCGCAGAAAAGCGTCCATGGCGTCCCGGTTTTCGAAAGCGCCGGTGGCCTCGAGCCACCACGGGTTGTTGAAGTGGTGCAGCGTCACCAGGGGTTTGATGCCGGCGTCGCGCAGGCGAGTCAGCTCGTCCCGGTAGTGCTCTATCGCCGATTCGTCGAAGACACCGCGTTCAGGTTCGACCCGCGCCCACTCCAGGCCCATGCGGTAGTGCTTGACGCCCAACTCCTGCAGCAGTGCGATGTCTTCGGGTACCCGGTTCCAGTGGTCGGCGGCTCGCGCCGGCGTCGACCCGTCCTTGATGTGACCGGGCTCGTCCGCCCAGCGGTGCCAGTTGGTGTCGGCGTTTCCGCCCTCGATCTGCGTGGCCGCCGTCGCGACGCCCAGCTCGCAACCGTCCAAAGAAAAACCGTGTACTCCAGTCATGTGGCTAATCCTATGCCGCTGGCGATGAGATGGGTGCGTTCTCGCCGCGACCTCGCTTCCGCAACTGCGCATTGTTGACTTCAAAGGACGGTCAGTGGGGAGCCTTGCGGTGGTCGCGGAAAGGATTTGGCGGAATCTGGGCACGCGACCGCCGCAGTCCTCGGCGAAGGACGTCAAAGAGGCTGAAGAATGCGCAGTTGCGGATCAGAGGTTCGGCATGACGTTGAATGGGTTCAACGTCGGCACCTCGGTGTGGGCGAAGTCAGCATCATTGCCGGTGACGACCGTTAGGTTGTGGGCAGCGGCGGTGGCGGCGATCAGGGAGTCGAAGTCAACACGGCGGCCTGGCAGGTAGGCCCACGACGTCATGACGGACGCCGTGATGTCCAGTATGCGTCCGGCGTAATCCTCTTGCAGTTTGACCAGCCAGGTGGTTAGCCGTTGCGCTTTGGCGGTCGCACCTTTGGCGTTGAGCAGTGCGATGCCGCGCTGGATCTCGCCTATGGCGATGATCGAGAGGCAGCACTCCTCCGTGCTGACGCTGGTGAACCATTCGGCGACTTGAGCGTCTGGCTGCAGTTTGGTCGCTTGCGACACGACATTGGTGTCAACGAGGTAGCGCCACACGTCATTCTCCAAAATCAGGGATCGTCCGAGAAGTGGCACTGACGGCGTGACGCTGGGCGACGACAGTGTCGAGCGCGTCGGCGATCTCGTCGTCCCCGAGTGGTGGGAAGATGCCAGCATACTGCGACTCGCGACGGGCCTGCTTCAGCTTGCGATACTCGTCAATGTCGACGATGGCCGCTACCTCGACGCCCTGCCGAGTGATGATCTGATCACCATCAGAATCGGCGAGGCGCAGCACTTCACTGAACCGCTGTTTGGCTTCTTGCACCTGCCAACTCATGACCGTCTCCCTTCGTCTGTCTAGGCTGTCTAGATATAGATTACCAGATGGCAGACGCGTCAGGCGATCGCCCCAACCGTCATCGCCTCCATGAACCAGCCCGCCGGATGGATCATGGTCGTCAATTGGGACTATTCCCCAAAAACTATCTGGACGTCCCCAGGCCTCCCCAGCGCATAACAGCCTGCCTTGGAGCCGCCTAAGAGAATCGAA
>WQYR01000210.1 GCA_009781145.1 Propionibacteriaceae bacterium
ACCTCTTTTCGACACTGGCTGGCTGCTGACCGTTCAGCAACCGCTTGCAACGTGCTCTGGCATGGGACGTTACCCGCGACAAATAGTTACCGTCAAGCTGAGCACAAAGAATAGTCCAAATCGTTATACGGTTTTTTGCCGCCAAATCGTCGCGACTACTGCAAACGTTCTCTCAAACACTGACTAGGCGAAATGATAGCAATTTGGACGCTTGACAACGCTTGCAATTGGTGGCAGGCTCAACCGTGGTTCAGGTGGACAACACCGTCCACTCGATCCATAGGTAATACCTAAACACCTAACAAGGAGTGTGCGCATGGATGCAGCACAAATCCGCGAGTTGTCCGATATCGCAACCCTGCGGCTACAAAACAAAGAGGGTACAGAATCCAGCAACAAGGGTGGCTGGTTGATGATCTCAACCATCCTCATTGAAGCTTGGGACTTGTACGCCATCTCGTTCATCTTGTTGTTCGTTAAAGCTGAATGGTCGGGCATCAACGGCTTCGGCGGTTCATCCCATTACCAGTGGTGGTTGTGGGGCCTGGTAACGGCCTCCACCCAGGGCGGTGCCATCATCGGCGCTTGGTTAGGCGGTTACATCGCCGACCAGGTAGGACGCAAGAAGATGTTCATCACGACCATGATCTTGTTCATCGTCTTTGCGTTGCTGCAAGGCTTCTCGATGAACATTTGGTACTTGATGATCGTCCGCTTCCTGATCGGTATCCCGCTGGGCGCTGACATCGCCAATGGCTATGCCTACATCATGGAGTCAATGTCCAAGGGCAAGCGCGAGATTATGGGTGTCCGCTGGCAGTTCATGTTCGGCCTGGGCGAAGTCATCGCCATCGTCGTGGTCGTCATCATGTATGCCGCCGGCATGTATGCTCACCCCGACCTGTTGTGGCGCATCGCTCTGGCACTGGGCGCCATCCCCGCCGTCATCGTACTGTTCGCCCGGTTGAAGCTACCGGAGACACCACTTTCACTCGTACAGCGCGGGCACTTCCACGAGGCCAAGGTTGCCTCCAAGGAACTGTTCGACGATTCTCTGGATATCCTGCCCGATGAGGACGTCAAGATCGACCGCGTCAAGACCGGTGACTTCCTGAAGGTCATCATGTCCGACGACACGAAGCGCCGCGGCACACTGTACGGCTGGATCTCCAATTTCTGCCAAGGCTGGGAGTTCTCGGGCTTCGGCCTGTACTTGCCCGTCATTCTGGCCACCTTCCTGAGCGCCAGCGGTGCTGGCCTTCTGTCGGCCAAGCAGGCCGGCGACACGTCAGCCCTTGTGACCAACGACGCCAAGCCATCGATTATCTCTTGGGTGATGTACTCGCATTCGATCACCCAGGTTAACCTGATCACGGCTGCCGTCTACGTTGTCGCGACGATCTCCGGTTTCTGCGCCCCCTACGCACTGAAGAAGATCAAGCACCAGGGCGTTGGCCTAGTCGGCTTCGGCATGGCCTTCGTCGGCCTGCTGGGTGTCGCTTTGTTCATGTACCTCCAGGGCACCTCGAAGTCCTTCGGCGTCGCCACACTCTTCCTGGTCATCTTCCTGGCCATCCTGATGTGGGGCCACTACTGGGATGCCTCCAACGGCCAGACACTGGTCTCGTTGGTCGCACCGCCGCGCTTCAAGGCAACTGCCTCTGGCTTCGGCTACATCTTCGTCAAGTTGGCGTCCTTCCTCGGCGCCTTCCTGTTCCCGCTGATCGCCGGATCTGCCACAACGGCAGCCCAGCACCCGATCCGCGCCACGCTGGTCGTCTCGATCTTCTCGTTGATCGGCCTGTTGTCCGCTTTGTTCATCCTGCCTGGCAAGATTAACAAGAAGGACGACCTGTTCGGCTACGTCGAGCAAGAGACCGCAGCACTGGAGGCCAAGGCCGCCGCATAAGGCTAGTTTTAGTCCCGATTTGGGGGCGGCTGCCAACTGGTGGTCGCCCCCAAATCATTCCTCAGTAAGCTTTGACCAAGAAAGATGGCAACATGGAACAGACTTGGGTAGGCCGCGACGCACGCTGGCTGCAATGGGCGCTGGTGGTCGTGTGGGTCGTCTGCGGCTTCATCTTCGACTGGCTGGGGCGTCGCACACTGGCCGCCATGGGTGGCACCGGCGTCGCGCTCTTCCTGGAAATTCTGCTGATCGTGTTGTTCGTCGGCCTGACAGTGGGCGGCGCCATCTACATCCTGCGCTATCGCCCTATCACCGTCACCGTCGACGATAAGGGCGTCACAATCGCCCAGGGCGGAACGTCGCGCGACATCGCCTACGAAGACATGGCTGCCGTCACCGAGTTGCCACAGACTGTCTCCAGCAGCACCGGCATCCAGATTTACCCCAGCAAAGAGTTCCTGCTGCGAACCGGCAGCGCTGACAACCCGGAGCGTCCCAGCCGCCGGTGGGCCATCCCCGGCTTGGCGTTCTCAGACAAGCAGATGGCCCAACTAGCCCCGTCGCTGCGCAAGCACTGCGAAGCGGCCGGCACGCATTACTACATCGCTAGGTAATTGCGTCTCGTTCGCACGAAAAGCTATCCCCCAGAGAGCTCAGCTAGGACGTCGTCCAGATCGTCGGGGCGCTTGAGTACCTCGCGTGGTTTGCTGCCCTCGGACGGGCCGACGACACCATGGGTTTCGAGGATATCCATGAGGCGACCCGCCTTGGCAAAGCCTACGCGTAGTTTGCGTTGAAGCATTGATGTCGAGCCGAGCTGCAACTCAATGACCAGCTTGGCCGCCTCGATAACCTGATCGAGGTCGTCACCGATGTCGTCTGCCACCTTCTTGGCGGTGCTGGCACCCGCCGTCACGTCGTCGCGGTATTCGGCTTGCTGCTGCTC
>WQYR01000211.1 GCA_009781145.1 Propionibacteriaceae bacterium
GAAGCCGGTCTCCATGCTGAAAGGCTTGGACGGGTTGTTGTCGTCGTCCAGCCAGTAGGTCTGGCAGATGTAGTGCATGTAGCGGGTGCCGTTGGACGAGAAGTCGATGCGCACGCCGACGTGGAAATCACCCAGACCAGGCCAGTTGCCGTTGGCCTCACCCTCCCAGGTGCCCAGCATCCAGGCCAGGCCAAGCAGTTGCGGGTTGACGGTGTCGTCGATGTCAAAGTGCATGACTCCAGCCTAGTGTGTTTGTCTCCACAACACCGGGGACGGCGGCCAGGCCCACCACAGTGGCGCCCACTCCGACGAACCGGCGCGTCAGTTCGGCGCCAATGCCGCGCGACGCACCCGTCACCACGACCACCTTGCCGTTGACGAGGGGACGCAGTTGAGCTGGGCCGATGGGCGTCATGCTAAAGCTCAACGGTTATCTCCTCGTCCGGCGACCGGTGTGGCTTGCTTTCGGCACGCAGGCTGAGGCCGCGCTGCGCCGACAGGCAGGCGGCGGCACCAGCCAAGGCGGCCAACCCGGTCAGCGCGCTCATCACCACTAGCAATATGACGCTCATCAGTTTCCCGCCTCGTCGAAGCCGGCCTGGCTGGCCAAGGTGGCGCCGTCGCTCACAAACTTGTTGAGCAGTTCGACTCGCTCCACCAGATCTGACGCCTCGGCCTGCAGCCAGGCGGTGTCGATGTCCAGCGTCTTGCCCCAGTTGTGGTGCCGTGTGGCGGCCGTGTCGAAGACGCGCGCGAACTCCGTCCCTTGACCGAACGCCAGGGCCGGCGCCAGGTTGCTGGCAAATATCTCGGTAGCGTGTTCAGGCTCGATGTCGTGAGGTTGCAGGCCCGTCAGCCAGGTGCGATAGCGCTGCACTTCGCCGCGGGTTTGGTCGCCGATGGCGGTGATCGCCGGGCGCAGCCGCGTCAGCGACACCAGAAGCAGGGCGCTGGCAATCATCATCGCGGCGCCAGCCAGACCGAACCACGGGTGAGCCCGGAACCCTGCTACCAGTGCAACGGCCGCCCCGGCCAGGCCGATCAGCATGACGACGCCGCCGATGACGCCCCAAGGGACTCGCCTTTTGGCGCCGGCCGAAATGGTGAACCAACCAGCCCGCGCCACGGCGCCACGCAACTCGCCCAGTGCTTTCGCGCAAGCGCCGTCGACATCGTCCACGAGAGCGGCGAGGACTGCGGTGTCGGCGTCGTCCCCGGTTTTGGGGGCAGCCAACAGAGTTGCCTCGAAATCGCGTAAACCGCGCCCCGGTTTGTCGGTGCGCTTGAGTGCCCAGTCGTCTAACTCGGCGCTCTCATCAGGTGACGTCAAGGTGAGATACCCGCGGACGGCCAAGTCGATCATCGTCAAGAACAGATCGCGCGGCACCACCTCGCCATCAAGCAGGGCGTTGACCATGCCCGGGCTGACCGAACCCGGCGGCGCCGGCGCCGATTCCGTGCGAATCAGGCCTAGATTGACGGGGTCTGGCGCGGGTGGGGTCTGACGCCTGGCGACCAGCCACACCACCACGCTGGCGATGGCGACACCGACGCCGGTGAAGAAGATGATCCATTCGATCTTCATCCCAACCCGTCCTTAAACCAGACGGCCAGGTCTCTGGCCGTCATGATGCACCACACTAGTTGTTGTCACTGGCAGGATCATCTTGCCGCGCGGCCTGCCAGATGACTAGGAGGTGATATGTGTCGGTTGGCCGGGCTCCACCGTCACTGGCTGGCCCCAGATGGTCAGCGGGACGGGGGCATCTGCGGTCAGCGCTACCCCGTCGGGTGTCACCTCGACGTTCAGCTTGGCGCCGCGATACAACAGCGCAAACTTGAGGTACCCCCAACCTGGCGGCAGATTCGGGTTCAGGCTGAGACCAACACCTGGCTGGTTACCCCAGGCGGCGTCGCGAAGACCACCAAAACCCGACACCAGGACGTTCCAGACGCCACCCGCGACCGCCACATGGACGCCGGCATCAGTGTTGCCATGGCTGTTCGCCAGGTCAACAAAGGCGGCACGCTCCAGGTAATCGAGAGCCAATTCCAGGTGTCCAACCTCCGCAGCGGCAATCGCCTGCGGCACCGCCGACAGCGTCGAGTCGCCCGTCGTCATCGGATCGTAAAAGTCGAAATTGGCGAGTTTTTGTGTCGGCGTGAAATCCCGCGAGCAAATGATCTGCGCCAGCGCCACATCAGCCTGCTTCAGCACCTGGCGCCGGTAAATCGTCAGCGGGTGGTAGTGCAGCAACAGCGGGAAATTCTCCGGCGGCGTCGACGCCAGGTCCCACGGCTCACGGCTCAAGAAATGGGCATCCTGGGGGTGGATGCCCCGCGCCTCATCAAAGGGGACGCAAATACCATCGGCGATCCGCCGCCATTCAGATGCCTCGCCGAGTAGCGCGGTGGAGGCCAATGGAGTTGCGTTGCAGGAGCGCTCCACTACGGGCGCTGCGGCTTCGCCGCATGATAGCGCCCTTGCTCCGCTTACGCTCCGTTCCAATACCGGCGCTCCTTCACTGCGTTCGGACCGCACGGTCTTTCCCTCTCCGACAAAATCCTGCAACGCAACTCCCTCGGCCCCCACCTCAATGGGTGAACCCGACAGGAACGGACGGTCCGTAGCGGAGCGGAGGAGCGGCGGTATGGCGGGCGGAACGCCGGTTCGAGCTGGCGACGGCGCACACGATTGAACGAGTGGTCGCAAGCTTGCTTGTGAGCCGCGAGCGATTGAGTGTTGACGAGGCAGTTCAAAGAACTGCTGAGGAACCGACGCCTGCCCAGGCCTGGTGGCCACTTGATTGTGCGTCGAGTAC
>WQYR01000212.1 GCA_009781145.1 Propionibacteriaceae bacterium
GGTGGCTGACCAGATTCGCGCCCACGGCGGCTTCACTGAGCCTGACATCGACGAGGTGACGGTGCGTGAATGGCACGCGGAAGGCCTGGCTGTGCGGCCTGGTCACGGCACCACCGGCCACACTGGGTTTATCATCACGTCCCGGCGGCTGGCACCCGGGGTGACGGCACCGATGCGCCGTCGGCGGCCTGCCCAAGGGGCTTATGGCCCTGACTACACCGGACCCATGCCCAAGAATGTCATACTGGGCCAGTAGCCCCGTGTGAGGGCAATAGACTTGTGCGTTATGAACGACCCGACGCTGATCATTGGCACGGGGCTGATCGGCGCTTCGATCGGTCAGTGCCTGAGCGCGCATGGTGTTGAGGTGTTTTTGTCTGACATTGACCACTCCAACGCGGTGGTTGCCGCATCGCGGGGGGCCGGCGTCGTCGCACAGCCGCGGCCCGAGACGGTCAAGCTGGTCATCGTCGCCACGCCGCCTGCTTTCGTGCCAGAGATCGTCGTGGATGCGCTGAATCGCTACCCGAATGCGGTGGTGACCGATGTGGCATCCGTCAAGGCGAGCATCGAGGTGGCCGTGCTTGCCGGGGCCGGTGACGCCGCGCGTTATGTCGGGTCGCACCCGATGGCCGGGTCGCAGCATGCCGGGCCGCTGACGGCCGAAGGCGAGCTGTTTCTTGACCGCACATGGGTGGTAATCGAACGCGATGACCAAGAGCCTCAAGCCGTCGCTGCCGTCCGGGCGCTGATCGAGATGTGTGGCGCGCGCGAGGTTGACCTTGACGCCGCCACCCACGATAGGGCCGTGGCCGCCGTCTCGCACCTGCCGCAGTTGATGGCGTCGTTGACGGCGGCCCGTCTGCTCGACGACGTGCCGGCCGACTTGACGCTGGCCGGCCAGGGTGTGCGCGATGTGACGCGCATCGCGGCCTCGGACGTCGGTATGTGGCGCCAGATCGTGGCGGCCAACACGACGGCGGTTCGTGATCAACTGCGGGCCGTGCAGGCCGATCTGAACACGCTTGTCGATCAGTTGGACGACCCGGAGGTTGTCGAGGATCTTCTCAGCCGGGGACGGGCCGGCGCCGCGGCGCTGCCTGGCAAGCACGGCCGGGCCGCCAGCGAACTCGTGTCGGTGGTCGTGCAGATTCCCGACACGCCTGGTGCGCTGGCACATCTGTTCGCTGACATCGATGCCGAGGGCGTCAACGTCGAAGACCTGAACATCGAGCACGACCCGGTGCGTGAGGCGGGCTTCCTGGCCGTCGCCGTGACGCCCGAGCGAGCCGACCCGTTGGCCGACGCGCTGCGCGACCGCGGGTGGCTGGTGCGATAGGGTTGCCGTCATGCAGCCACTGGTGATTGCCATTGACGGGCCGTCCGGGTCCGGCAAGTCGTCGACCTCGAGGCTGGTTGCTGAGCGCCTCGGGCTGGCCTATCTGGACACCGGCTCAATGTATCGGGCCATCGCGTTGGGCTGCCTCGACGCGGGGCTGCTTGAGGGCCCCGATCTGGACGGCATTATCACCTTCACCCGGGACGCTTGCCTTGACGTTGGCACCGACCCAGCGTCGCCGTCCATCACCATTGACGGGGTGGATGTGACGACCGACATACGTCGCCCGGAGGTTTCTGCCTGCGTGTCGACGGTGGCCGTCGTGCCGCAGGTGCGGGCCATTTTGACGGGGCAGATGCGGCGCATTGTCGAGCAGACGGGCCGCATCGTCCTGGAGGGACGCGACACCACCACCGTCGTGACCCCGGACGCCCAGGTGCGCGTCCTTCTGGTGGCGAACCAGGACGCCCGCATGGCTAGACGAAATGCCGAACTGGACGGCATCAGTCACGCCGACCTCACCGATCAGGTGGTGCGGCGTGACCGCGACGATGCGACGGTGTCGCAGTTCGAGACTCCGGCGCCAGGCGTGGTTTGCGTCGACTCAACCGAAATGACGCTGGACGAGGTGGCGGACGCCGTCATTGCCCTGGTTCCGGCCGATCTGCGCTGACGGGCAGCAGACCGTCCTGGTGGGCCAGCAAGACGGCCTGAGCGCGGGTGGTTGCCCCCAGCTTGGTCAGGATGTGTTCCATGTGTGTCTTCACCGTGGCGGGTGAAATGAACAGACGGCGCCCGATTTCCCGGTTGGTGCAACCCTCGCTGACAAGGGCGAGTACCTCGATTTCCCGGGACGAAAGTGGCGAATCAATGGGGGACGGTGCCGGCTCGCCGATCGTCATGAGCTGACGGTACGATTCGCCGAGATCGTCCTGGGAGGCCTGCAACTCACTGAGGAGTTCTTCGCGTTCCTTGCCCCATCGAAGCGCCGCATGCACCATCGAGCCGACCATGATGGTGAAGAAAGCGATGATCAGCCCGGCGGCCGCGATGATAGACCAAGAATGGGCCAGCGTGCCCTGGCGGAATGACGCCACCACGATTGCGAGGCAGGTCACGGCAATCATCACTAGGTTGGCGATGACGCCCGGCCGGAATCTGCGTGTCGCGATCCAGACCACCGGGCAGGCCACGGCCAGCAACTGGCTGACCTGTGAGTCGGCATATGAGCCTACGACGACGCCGGCCACCAGCACCGTCGCGCCGATGAGATCAACGGGTCGGGGGGAATCGTCCGGGCTGAGTTGCAAGTGGGGTCTGACCATGCCATACCCGGCCAAGACGAGCACAAGGCTGACGGTGAGAACTGGCCACTGCTGGGGGATGCCGGGCATCACCAACAACACGGTCAACCCAAGCAACACAGCCAGCAGAAGGTCCAGCCACAAGGGGTTCCACTTGATCACGTCCGCAATCCTAC
>WQYR01000213.1 GCA_009781145.1 Propionibacteriaceae bacterium
CCATTCGGCCTCGTACTCGTCGGGGTTCTCAACCGGATCTATGCCTTTTTGACGCAGCGTCAGGTCGGCCAGGAACTCCGGGTTGCCACCCAGCATGATGTCGGTACCACGGCCGGCCATGTTCGTGGCAACAGTGACGGCACCCTTGCGTCCGGCTTGGGCGACGACGGCAGCTTCGCGTTCGTGCTGCTTCGCGTTCAACACCTGGTGCGGAACACCGGCCTTCTTCAGCTTCTTACTGAGGATCTCCGATTTCGCGACGGACGCGGTACCCATAAGCACCGGTTGGCCGTTCTCGTGGCGCTCCAGGACGTCTTCGATGATGGCATCGAACTTGGCGTCCTCGGTGCGATAAACCAGGTCTTGCTTGTCTTCGCGGATCATGGGCATGTTGGTCGGTATCACCAGTACACCCAAACCGTAAATCTTCTGGAACTCGGATTCCTCGGTCTTCGCGGTGCCCGTCATTCCGGCCAGCTTTTTGTACATGCGGAAGTAGTTTTGCAGCGTGATCGTCGCCAGGGTTTGGTATTCGTCTTTGATCTCGACGCCCTCTTTGGCCTCCAGTGCCTGGTGCAGGCCCTCATTGTAGCGACGCCCGATCAGGGTGCGGCCGGTGTGTTCGTCGACGATCAGCACCTCGCCGTCGAGGACGACGTAGTCCTTGTCGCGCTTGAATAGCTCCTTGGCGCGAATCGCGTTGTTGAGGAATCCGATCAGCGGTGTGTTGGCGCTTTCGTATAGGTTGCCGATACCCAGGCGATCCTCCACCTTGGCAATGCCCGGTTCGCGGATGGCGATGGTGCGCTTCTTCTCGTCCACCTCGTAGTCGCGGTCGCGCTTCAGTTGGGTGGCGATGCGGGCGAACTCGGGGTACCACTGCTTGTTTTCCTCGGCCGGGCCAGAGATGATCAGTGGCGTGCGGGCCTCGTCCACCAGGATGGAGTCAACCTCGTCGACGATGGCATAGTGATGGCCGCGCTGCACGCAATCACCAAGCGCCAAAGCCATGTTGTCGCGCAGATAGTCGAAACCGAACTCGTTGTTCGTGCCGTAGGTGATGTCGGCGCGATAGGCGCGACGGCGCTGCGCCGGGTTCATCTGGGCCAGAATGACGCCGACGTTTAGTCCCAGGAAGTGGTGCACGCGGCCCATCTGTTCGGACTGGTAGCGGGCCAGGTAGTCGTTGACGGTGACGATGTGGACGCCGTTGCCGCTCAACGCATTGAGATAGGACGGCATCAGCGCGACGATGGTCTTGCCCTCGCCGGTCTTCATTTCGGCGATGTTGCACTCGTGCAGCGCCTGGCCGCCCATCAACTGCACGTCAAATGGACGCTTGCCCAACACCCGGTTGCAGGCCTCGCGCATTGTCGCGAACGCCTCAGGCAGAAGCTTGTCGAGCGATTCGCCGTTATCGATGCGGTTGCGGAAGTCGGCGGTCTGTGAGCGCAACTCCTCGTCGCTCATGGCGACGTAATCCTCTTCAATGCCGTTGATCTGCTGCGCCGACTTGGCCAGACGTTTGATGATTCGGCCCTCGCCCGCGTTCAGCATGCGATCCAATACGCTCACGACACACGTCCTCTCTGCGCAAAAGCGCCCCGCCGCCAGGTGACCGGCGACCAACAAGCCATCTTACCGGTTAATACTGCCCGAAGTTCCGCCGCTAGAGTGATACGCTCTTGGCTTGCGCCCACCAAAACAGGGATTTTGGTGACATTCAGATACCGAGGCAACACGATGAACAAGTCAGCGATGTACTTCACGCTCATAGCTCCAGCAGCGCGCGCGGGCGCAGTAGTGATCGCCGGTTTCATGATTGATCAAGGCGACGAGCCGACCTTTACGCGCATCGCCCACGTCCGTGAAGACAAATCGTGGGGATTGACTGGTGACATTCGTCATGATGTGGCACATTGGATGACTACCCGGCCGTCCACCACCGAGACCGGTTTGACCGAAATCTACGCCATCGGACGAGACGCCACTTTGTGGACGAAACTACCCAAACGCGACCCCATTGAAACTATTGCGCCCCTACGCGAACCATGGATGTGGCTGGAAAACCTGTGCCTGGCCGACGACGGCATCTACGTATGCGGCGGGCAGAATCAAATCTACCGATACGCCGACGACCAGTGGACCCCCCAAGACGACGGCATCTATGTGCCATCCGTCGAAGGGCAGCCCACCTGCACCCTATTCGCCATCACCCAACTCGGCGACGGAAGCCTGCTAACAGTCGGATCAGCAGGCTTCATCGCCATCAGACATCCAGGCCAACCCTGGAAAGTCCTCGACTGCCCCATCGACACCAACCTGCGCTGCGTCCTACCAGACGCAACAGGCGCGTGGATATCTGGGGACAGCGGCACCCTGCTACACCTCGAAGATGGAACCTGCACCAACCACTCCGACCCCGACATCAGCACCGGCAGCTTTGATGCCCTCACCTGGTTCGGCGGCCACCTGTACGTCACCGCCGGAGACAAGCTGCTGCGGCTTGACGACAATCACCTGACAGTCGTCGACGTACCACTCAAACCCGACAGCGAACTACACGCCCTATGCACCTCGGGCGACTATCTGTACGCAACAGGCGACGAACACGTCTACCGTCTAGGCCCAGACGGCTGGACCTACCTTCTCTGCCCAGATAACGAATAGCTGTCGACACTGCACGCTCCATTTGTTGTTTGGGCTTGTCAGTGAGTGGATTTTGTCAGAGGAATGGTGTAGACTCGAACGTATGTTCGATACAAGCAGGCTCGTGGATTTAGCCAACACACTGGCTGATACGAACCTGCCTGGCA
>WQYR01000214.1 GCA_009781145.1 Propionibacteriaceae bacterium
GAGCAGTTCATCTGGGGTGGTCGGCGGGGTTGTGACGACGTCGGGGTTGTATTCCAGCAGTGGGCCGGAGGGGTAATAGGTGACGACGACGCCCTGGCCCTGGGCCAGTGTCTGCATGTCGGCCGCCGGCTTCAGGTAGTTGGCCATGTTGGGTAGGCGGTCCTTGAAGGTGTCGGCGATCGGCAGGTACAGGTTCTGCGAAATGCCGGAGGCTAGGCCGTCGGTGCCCGTCAGAACCATGTCGATGGAGACGCGGCCGGCGTCCTGCTGAGCCTTCAGCTTGCCGGGCAGGTCAGGCGCGGTGCCGGTGTCATAGGTGACGGACGAGATGATGTCAGGGTGATTCTTGACGAAATCGTCAATCATGCCCTGGGTCAACTGGAGATCGCCAGCCACGTCGAGGATGTTAAGCGTGACAGGGCTAGACGGCTTGTCGGGAACGGCGTCGGAGGTGCCGCTCGGGTTGTCTGATGGAGCGGGGGCCGGGGCCGGCGCGCTACAAGACGCCACCAGGCCGAGTGTCAAGACCGCCGCGAGTGTCGCGATTGTCTTACGATAACGGAGCTGCATTGTCTTTCCTTTTCTGGTTATGTCCTATTCAAAGGACGGTGGTGATTGGTGGGTGGATGGGTGGTCTGTGATTGTGTGTGCTAGATCTGCTGTGATGCTTCCCCCTTCTCAGCCTTTGGCTGTGACGTCAACGCGAACAACTCCTTGGCGTTGAAATAGGCGATGTTGCGTACCAGTTCCGCTAGTCGGCCTGGGTCGTCGGTGATTTCACCGCGCTCGGCCCATTCGCCGATCAGGTCGCACAAGATACGCCGGAAATACTCGTGACGGGGGTAGGACAAGAAGCTTCTGGAATCCGTGGTCATGCCCACAAAGTTGCCAATCAGCGATTGCTCGGCCAGGGTGGTCAACTGAAGCCTGATGCCGCTGCGGGTGTCATTGAACCACCAGGCGTTGCCGAGTGTCAGCCCTTGTTGCATGGCACCTTGGAAACATCCGATGACTGCCGAAATAGGCATCCAGTCGTTCGGGTTCAGCGAGTAGATGATCATGCGGGGAAGGGCGCCGGCCTTTGCGGCGGCGTCAAGGAATTGCGCCAGCGAGCCTGCCAAAGACTCGTCGGTCATCGCATCGAGTCCGACGTCTGTTCCCATGGACTGGAACAGGGCGCTGTTCAGGTTGCGGGTGGCATGGAAATGCAGTTGCATCGTCCAGCCGTGATCTGCGTAAATGCGTGCCAGCTCAAGCAGCATTGCGGTGCGATACTGCATGACCTGGCCTGGCGTCACAGGCTGGCCGGCCCGGCCCGCCGCCAGGATGGCGTCAAGCTGTGCTGGTGTGGCATCGGCAAAAGTGAACGAGTCTATGCCGTGGTCGGACAGCCGGCCGCCGGCGTCATGGAAGAAGTCCACGCGTGAAGCCAGCGCGCTGACTATGTCGGAAAAGCTCGTGATGCCGGTTCCAGCCACCTGTTCCAACTGGTTGAGCCACTCGGCGAAGCCGGGGCGCTCAATGTTGACTGCCTTGTCGGGGCGGAAGGCCGGCACAACCTGGAATGACTTTTCTGAGGCCAGCACTTTGTGCCAGCGCAGATCGTCGAGCGGGTCGTCGGTGGTGCAAACCACCTCCACGTTTGCCCGCCGAATGAGGTTACGCCGGGAAAACTCGGGGGTGGCGAGCATCTCGTTCGTCCGCGCGAAAATGGACTTTGCGGTGGCGGGCGTCAACTCGTCGGTTATGCCAAAAATGCGGCGCAGCTCCAGATGCGTCCAAAGATGGACGGGGTTTTCCGCAGCCTTCTCCATGGTGGCGGCAAATGCGGCGAACTTCGCCTCGTCTGGTGCGTCCCCCGTGATGAGGTCCTCAGGCACACCATTGGCCCGCATCAGGCGCCACTTGTAGTGATCGCCGTAGAAGCCGCCTTCGGTGCGTCCGCCAAGCCAGACGTCGACGATGTTGGCGAAATTGCCGTCGGCGGCGATCTGTGCCGGGCTGAGGTGGCAGTGATAGTCGATGATTGGCAAGTCCCCGCATTGCGCGAATAGCGCCCTGCCGGTGTCATTCGTCAACAGAAAACTGTCGCCCAAGAATACGTTGGTCATTCCGTGACTCCGTCTTTGAAGATAGCAATTTGTTGCATCCGACTTGTTTCATTTCGTGCGGGCCGACCGCCAGCCGTTTGCAAGACCAGATCAGTGAATGCCGGTGCGACATTTGCCATGGGCTCGGCCAATAGCACCCCGGCGTCGAAATCGATCCAGCCTGGTTTGCGCTGCGCCAGGCCGGTGTTAGTCGCGATTTTCAGGGTGGGTACGAAAGTCCCGAAAGGGGTGCCCCGTCCCGTCGTAAACAAGATGATCTGGCAGCCGGCGCACGCCAACGCGGTGGACGAGACTAGATCGTTGCCTGGCCCGGCCAACAGCGACACACCGGGCAGCGATGCCTTCTGGCCGTATTCCAAAACCCCTACCACGGCGCTGGTGCCGGCTTTTTGGATCGCACCGAGAGATTTCTCCTCGAGTGTCGTGATGCCGCCCTGCTTGTTGCCGGGGGACGGGTTGTCATAGATCGGCTGATTGTATCGCCGGAAATAGTCCTTGAACCCGTTGATCATGGTCACCATTTGATCGAAAACCGTCTGGTCGGTGGCGCGCGCCATCAGCACCTGCTCGGCGCCGAACATTTCGGGCACCTCGGTCAACACGATTGACCCCCCCTGCCCCACCAAGTAATCGGCAAACTGCCCCACCAGCGGGTTGGCGGTCAGGCCGGAAAAGCCGTCCGACCCTCCACATTTCACCCCGAC
>WQYR01000215.1 GCA_009781145.1 Propionibacteriaceae bacterium
CCCAGGCGGCCCGCTGGGTCAGCCGGCGGTCATCGCGTCGTTCCCGGCGCCCGAAGGCCAGCCGACGGTGTGCCTGTATGCCCATCATGACGTCCAGCCAACCGGAGACCCGTCTAAATGGACGTCCGCCCCCTTCGACGCCGTGGAGCATGACGGACGGCTGCTAGGCCGCGGCTCGGCTGACGACAAGGGCGGCGTGGCCGCCCACCTGGCGGTGCTACGCGCTTTCGACGGCAAGCCGCCGATCGGCGTCAAGCTGTTCATCGAGGGCGAAGAGGAAATCGGCTCGCCGAGCATGCATGCCATCCTTGACGCCCATCATGACGAGTTGGCGGCCGATCTGTTCGTCATCGCCGACTCAACCAACTGGAAGGTCGGCACACCGGCTCTGACCACCACGCTGCGCGGCCTTGCCGATTGCGTCGTCGAGGTGTCGACGCTTGATCACGGCCTGCATTCGGGCGGCTTCGGCGGTCTGGTGCCGGACGCCCTGACCTGTCTGTGCCGCCTGCTGGCCACCCTTCACGGCGAGCGCGGCAATGTGGCGATTGAGGGTCTCACCTCAAGTCAGGCACCCGACGTTGACTACCCCCTGGACCGCCTGCAATCCGAGACGGACAAGCTCGACGGCGTCGAGTGGATCGGTGACGGTTCGGTGGCCCAGCGCAACTGGAACTCGCCGGCCTGCTCGGTGCTGGCCATTGACACCACTCGCATCGCGGACGCGTCCAACACCTTGATCGCCAGTGCCCGAGCCAAAGTGTCGGTTCGCGTGGCGCCGGGCGACACCGCCGTCAACGCGATGGCGGCGCTGAAGGCACACCTGTTGAGCCACGCACCCTGGGGTGCGCACGTCAGCATCACGGACGGGCAGGGCGGCGAGCCGGGCATCATTCCGGTGGACGGGCCATGCGCCCAGGCCATGATTGGCGCGTTGCGCGAGGCATGGGGCGTCGAGCCCGTCATGATCGGGCAAGGCGGGGCGATCCCGTTGACGTCCGACCTGCAGGCCGCCTTCCCAGGCGCCGAGGTGGTTGTGACCGCAGTCGGCGACCCGGGTTCACGCACCCACAGCCTGGATGAGTCGCTCGACCTGGGGGACTGGCGAAACGCCGTGGTAGCCGAAGTCGCCCTATTAGCCGCCCTGACAAGGTAACCCCGGTAGAGTACTCCTCAGGAGTGAGGTGCATGACTGATCACCGCAGGTTGAACTCGGGCGTCAGGCGCGTCGGGCCGGCCAAGGCCCGCCAGCTCGGCCGCGATTTGCTGCGCTCGGACGACCAGGATTGGTCGCGCAGCGACCCTTGGCGCGTCCTGCGCATCCAAACCGAGTTCGTTGAGGGGTTCGAGGCGTTGGAAGACCTTGGGCCTGCGGTCTCACTTTTCGGTTCGGCACGCATCGAAGAGGACGACCCGCTGTTTCAGGCCGCCTTTGAGATGGGCAAGGTGCTGGCCCGGCGGGGCGTGGCCGTCATCACGGGCGGCGGGCCCGGCATAATGGAGGCCGCCAACCGGGGCGCCGATGAGATGGGCGGAATGTCCGTCGGGTTGGGCATAGAGTTGCCCCACGAGCAGGGCATGAACCCGTCTGTGAACCTTGGGCTCATGTTCCGGTATTTCTTTGCCCGCAAGGTGATGTTCCTCAAGTACGCGCAGGGCTTCATTTGCCTGCCAGGCGGGTTCGGCACCTTCGACGAGCTTTTCGAGACGCTGACGTTGATTCAAACAACCACCGTGCAGGACTTCCCGCTGGTGCTGTTCGGCAGCGATTACTGGGCCGGCTTGCTGGACTGGTTGAAGAAAACAATGGTGGGTCGCGGGTACATCAGCCCGATCGACATGGATTTGATCACGTTGACGGACGACGTTGATGAGGCCGTCGCGGCAGCGTGTTCGCAAATAACAGGTGGGCCCCGTCCGTAATAGGACGGCTCGCAGAAGGAAAGGCAGACCAATGACAATGACACCATTGGCATGGATAATCGTGGGCGTGGCCGTTGTGGTCATCGGCATCGTGGTGCTGGTGGCCAGCCGGCGGCTGGGTGGCATGCCACCCGTGGTCGACGACCGCCCAGGCATGGACCTGCCTGACGCTCCGTTGACTGGCGAAGATATCAAAGGCGTACGGTTCGCCATCGTGTCGCGAGGCTACTCGATGGCCCAGGTGGACGCCCTGCTCGACCGGTTGAGCGAACAATTGGGTGGGACGCAGTTCCAGGCCCAAAACGAGTTCTCCACTTGGCTGAACGAGACGCCCGCCGTGGACAATGCGGCCGGCCAGCCGGGGGTGTATCCGCCGCCGGCTGATGCCTATGCGGCGGTCCCCGCCCCGGTGGCGGTGCCCGCTCCTGTGGCGGTGCCGGCTCCTGTGGCGGCCGTGCCAGCCCCGGTGATGGATGCGCCAGTTCCTGTGCCCGATGTGCCAGTTCCTGTGCCTGATGTGCCAATTCCTGCGCCGAGCATGCCAGTGCCTGTGGCGGATGTGCCTGCCCCGGTGGCGGAGGTTCCCGTCCGGGCGGAGGAGCCGTCAATGCTGGACGGGATTTTCCGCACGGGCAAAGAAGCGTCGCCGGCTGAGATTCCCGTCCATGTGGATGAGCCGGCCAATCTGGCAGTGCCGCTGGCTGAGGCCCCAGCCCGCATGGCCCAGCCGGTTCCCCTGCTGCCGTATGTGCCGTTCCCGCCGGCACCGCCCGCGGAACAGCCGGACACATCCGAGATTCCTTCCGTAGGCGAGCCGCCGACACCCCCAGTGGGCGATTCGATGCTGATGGGCATGGGTGCCGTGGTCGTGGAGCCTTGGGCCGCCGAG
>WQYR01000216.1 GCA_009781145.1 Propionibacteriaceae bacterium
AATGGGGTAGTGGCGAGCCCCGCCTCCGAGACCCGCACTCCGCCGCCTTTTCCTCGGCTGGTGTCAAGCCAGCCTTCCGCCGATAAACGTTGCACCATCTTGCCGGTGTACCGCTCCGGTACACCGATGGATTCAGCGATCTCTGCAATGGTCTGACGCTTGCTGCATCCGGTCAGCGTGATCAGCACGCGCAGCGCAATATCTGTGGCGCGAGTAATGGGCATAGCCTCAATGCACCTCCGATTGTCTCCCGGGAATCATCGCTATCATAGGTCATTTTTCAAGGGATGCGAAGATGCCGCCCCAGCCAACGCCAATTTCTCCGTTGGCCAAGGCGGCATCCCTCCCGGGGTTAGCCGGCTACTTCGACCTCATCCGACGCTTCGGGGGCCTCTGGCGCAGCAGGCTCTTCGGCCGCTTCGACGGCCAGATCGCTACCTGGGACGATCTCAGATGACGGGGTCTTCGACGGCGCAAAGATGCCAAGAGCACCCTTGATGCCGAGCGTCATCACGATGTTGATCAGGAAGCAGATGAACCCAGCAGCCAGCAGGGCGCCGCTGATTGCCGCAAGGACCATGTAGGACTGGAAGGCAGGCTGCTCGTACTGACGACGCATCATGCCTTGCAGGCCGGCCATTCCCATGAATGCACCCATACCGATGCCGCCGATCAGGTGCAGCCAGAAGTGCCAGTTGGCCAGCTTCTGGCTCCACAGAGTGGCGCCGTTGGTGAGTATTGGGAACAGGAAGTAAACAGCCGAGTACAGGGTCATGGTCAAGCCGACCAGTACTGCGACGTGGACGTGCGGCCCGACCACCCACTGGGTGTTGTGCAGCACGCGGTTCAACCCGGCGTCCGCTTGCATGATGCCTGCGGGGACGGCCAGCGCGAAGCCGAGAAGGCCGCCAATCAGGAACTTCAGCGGGTTGTCCATCTTGAGAGGACGGGCCTTCCACAATGTCACTATCGTGATGAAGAACGCTAAGCCTTGGGTGATTAACTCAAAGGCAGTGACGATCTCGCCGGAACCAACCTTCAGTGCTGCAGGCTGCGCCTGATCAGACAACAGGTGGTGGCTCCAAACCGTCCACGATACGACCAGTTCTAGGCCGAGCGCGGCGCGAGCCCACTTGGCCATGAAGACTTCGCGGCCAGTGATCAACTGGGCGAGCAGGTACCAGGCGCCCGCGACGAAGATCAGGACGAGACCGTCCGCGATCAGGTCAAGGCCCCACCAGTACCAGTTCTTGTACAGCAGCGCATCGATTGCGGTGTTTGCCAAGTTGACGCCGAAGATCTTGGCCACCATGTACACAAGGATCAGTACGCCGGTGAACAAGATGATGCCGACATTGAACAACACGTCCACAGATCCACGGGCGATGGACGCCACAGGCAGCGGCGTCAAGAATTCGCGCTTCTTGAGAATCTTGCCCTGGAAGAACAACTTGATGGACGTGGTGCCAAGCGCGTCGCCCAACATGGCGAGGGCGCTGTGCTTCTTGACCCAACCCTTGGGGGTGTAGGTGATGGTCTTGAAGATGTTCAAGACGTACAAAGCCGTGCCGACCATGACGATGGCAATGCCGAGAATAAACAGGGCGCCGGACACCGGGTTGAACTGCGTGAAGTCTGCCGGCAGGGGCCAGTACAGCGTGTACAGCGGCGCGTAGTGCGTCAGGAAGCCGTCGGACCAGAAGACGAACACGCCTCCAACGATCAGCCACAACGTCCAGTTGGCCAGCTTGTACGACCAAAGGGGCTTCTTCATCAAGAACGGCACCAAGAAGGTGAACGCTCCGAACACCATCAGGTAGCTGGCGCCGAAGATGCCGACCAGCGGGTGGGCCGTCAACATGGCGAAGTAGCGGTTCTCGTCGACCCAGCCCATGGGCTCGACGAGGTTGATACGCATGATCATGCCTTCAATGACGGCAAATGCGTAGTAGAACAGCGCGAAGACGACGTATTTCAGCGTCATCTTCTGCATCGGGGTCATAGCGGACGGCTTGAAGGTGCCTTCATGGCCGTTGACAAGTGCTTCTGAAAACTTACTCATGATGTGACCCCTTTACTGGCATCCGGTGACGATGATGTGGGTGTCGGACACTAGATCGGAGCCGAGGGGACCGGAGTATTCCGTCGACGTGATGTAGTAGGTGCCGTCCTGGACGAACATCCAAGACAGATCGTTCGGGTGTCCCGGAACGACCTGCATCTGTGCCACCAGTGACCTGTTTTCGCGGAAAATGCCGAACCCGTAGGTCAGGTCTGTGCTTGTAACTGAGAACTTGACCAACTCGTCACAGGGGACGGGCAGGTTGGAGTCCGCATCCAGTTGACTCTGGTCGAACGTCCACATGGCCCCGAGGAAGTCGCCTTGGGCGTCCTTCTGACGGGTGTTGGTGTCGTCCCTCGGGAAGCCGATTGTGATGTTGTACGTCTGCTTGACGTCACCGGTTCCGGAAAGATCAACGCGCGACCACGGGATGGTCAAGAACGTTGTGATGTGCAGGCCAACGCCCACAACCACTAGGAAAATTACCCAACCGTAGAACAGCTTGGGGCTGACCTTGAACCAGCTGGGTTTGGTATTTGTAATCTTGGTTGCGAACCAGGCGACCACCGAGATGATCGCCAGGCAGTACACGGTGTAGATGATGAACTGTCCCCACAGCACCGTGGACGAGTCAATATGACTAAGCCACCTGTCCATGTGTCTCCTTCGAGGATGATGGTAAGAGGCATCTGCGCCTC
>WQYR01000217.1 GCA_009781145.1 Propionibacteriaceae bacterium
AACGCCGGTTTGGGCTGGCGACGGCGCACACGATTGAGCGAGTGGCCGCAAGCTTGCTTGTGAGCCGCGAGCGATTGAGTGTTGACGAGGCAGTTCAAAGAACTGCCGAGGAACCGACGCCTGTCAAAGTAACCGCGCACCCGAACCGCGCGTCGAGTACGGCGTCGCTCCTCACTTCGTTCGTCGACAATTTCCTTGGCCTCACCAAAGCCCGCAAGCGGTCTTTGGCCTCGACCCGCGTCATTGGGTGGCCCGGGGCCGGCTGGAGCATGCCGCTCAATTCATACACTAGGCTCATTGGCATGAATATGGTGCTTCATGGCGTGACGCTGTACACGGGCGAACAGCGCGATCTGCTTGTCTGCGGTACGCGTCTGGTGGACGCTTTGCCGGAGGTGGACGCTGTACCGACACCGCAGGTTGTCGACGCCAGAGGGTTGATCGCACTGCCGGGGCTCGTTGACCCGCATACGCACCTGAGGGAACCAAGCGGGGCCGGCGAACCAGCTGAGACGATTGCCAGCGGGACGGCCGCCGCCGCGCGCGGTGGTTTCACCGCCGTGGCCGCCATGCCCAACACAACACCTGCCTGCAATGGCCCCGACGACGTACGGAGGCTGCTGGCCCGGGCCCGCGTCGTCGGAGCCGCCGCCCGGGTTGTGCCGATCGGTGCCGTCACACTTGACCGGGCTGGACGAGAACTCGCGGACCTTCCCGGCATGGCGGCAGTCGGGGTCCGGCTGTTTTCGGACGACGGGGCGGCCGTTTCCACACCGGATCTGCTGCGCGAGGCGCTGTTGGCCGTCAAACCCTTTGGCGGCGCCATCGCCGACCACTGCCAGAACCCAGAACTGGCAGACCCCGGTGCCTGGAACCCCGATGACAACTGGCCGGCCGCGGCCGAGACGTCGATCGTTTCCCGAGACATCCAGGTGGCAAAGGACACCGGCGGCCACATTCACCTGTGCCATTTGTCTTGCGCGGAGTCCGTGGAGATGGTGCGTCAGGCCAAGGCGGACGGCGTCCGTGTCACCGCCGAGGTGACGCCCCACCACCTACTGTTGACGGCCGACAATCTGGCTGACGGAAACCCCGCGTTCAAGGTGAACCCGCCGCTGCGGCACATTGACGATGTGGAGGCTCTTCGGGACGGCTTGGCCGACGGCACCATCGACATGGTCGGAACCGATCACGCCCCGCATCGAGGTGCCGACAAGGCCAAACCCATTGCCGAGGCGTCCCCCGGGTTCACCGGCCTGGAGCAGGCGCTTGCCGTCGTCATCGAGACGATGGTAAACACAGGACGCTTCAACTGGGCGGACGTGGCCCGGGTCATGTCGCAGGCACCGGCCAGATTGCTCAACCTGACAAACCAGGGACGCCCACTTCGCCCCGACGACCCCGCCACACTCACACTGATCGACCCGTCCCGCCGCGCCGTAGTGAGCGCCGACGACACCGCCAGCCTGGCCCGAAACAACCCTTACGCTGGGCTAGACCTACCCTCGCCGGTTGTTATGACTTTCTGGGCCGGACGCTGCACCTACCAGCGAGGTTGGCACTGACACGTCCTCCTGCTGCGGAAACAAGCGCCCCCGATCCCGTCATCCTGCGCGGAGCGAAGCGCCCCCGATCCCGTCATCCTGCGCGGAGCGAGCGAAGCGAGTGTGAGTCGCAGGATCTGGCCAGATGCTGCGACTGCGCGCAGCATGACGAATTACGCTTCGTCACCCGCAGCATGACTAATCACGCTTCGTCGCCCGCAGCATGACGGGTCAGGTCACTTGGCGAAGTACTGCGCCACCACGTCTCGCTCGTCAAAGGGATAGTTGACGCCCTTGACCTCTTCGTAGGTTACCGCGCCTTTGCCTACCAGCAGGACGACGTCACCAGGTTGAGCCATGTCTAGGATCTTCGGGATAGAGATGTGGCGATCGCGAATCGTTTCGTGCTTGCCTGCCCCACCGCCCCGCTCGATGCCAGTGGCAATATCGGCCAAAATCTGGTCGGGGTTGTCCATGCGTGGGCTGGCGTCCGACAGGATCGTGTAGTCCATGTAGCGTCCCAGCATCTCGCCACAATCGAATCTCCGCTCGTGCGAGCGGTCGCCCTCCAAACCGAAGACGGCCAACAGGTGCTTCGGGTGATAGGCCTGCACACCTTCGATCATCGCTTCCATCGACAGCCGATTGTGGGCAAAATCGATCAAGACGGTGTAGGGCGCCGGCACGTCCAGCACCTCCAGGCGTCCCATCGCCTTGGCGGTCGCCACGCCGGCCTTCATCGCCGCGACGGGCAGGCCCAACAGGTCGGCCACAGCTATGGCGCACAGCGCGTTCGACACATTGAACTTGCCCACCAGATTGATCTCGAACTCCCCCGTGAAATCGGGCGCCTGGCAGGTGAACCGCTGGGTGTGGTCAGCCTCGTTGCCAGCCTCGATTTCGCCGTGGTAATCGACGCCGTCACTCAACCCGTACGTCTTCAGCGGCGTGGTCACGCCGTCGACGATCTGATCGAACAGTTCAGCGTCCCGGTTGACGACGACGACATCCGACTGGTCGAAGATGCGCTTCTTGCACGCGAAATAGTGCTCGAAACTGGGGTGTTCCAGCGGCGAGATGTGGTCGTGGGAAATGTTGGTGAACACACCGATGTTGAACTGCACCCCGTCCGTTCGGTGCATCATGAAACCCTGGCTGGTGGCCTCCATGATGACGGTTGTGACACCGGC
>WQYR01000218.1 GCA_009781145.1 Propionibacteriaceae bacterium
ATCGTCGACGGCAAGCTTGTCCCCATATCGCTTGGTCAGGTGGGTTGTTTCAATCACGATTTTGAGTTTACATGAGATAATCAAATTTTCATTGTTTTCGTCAAGTAAATGGATGAGTGACTCCAACTGCGCGGCGCGAAGCGCGTCATCGCGCAGCGTGAGTGGAGCCGCAGTACGCAGGATCTGATGCTACGACTTCCCGCCGCATGACGCTGAGTCAACTAGGTCACACATCACGCTTCTGGAAAGCCCAGAAGCCGAGGCCCAATGGGACCAGAGTCCAAAACAAGGTCGCGCCAACAGCACCCGCTACCGCGATTGGCACACCTTCTATGGGCTTGTCGAAGATGGTTGTGAAGACCCCAAATGGCGCAACTGCGGGCATGTGCAGCAGCATCCAGAACGCGACATCAGACGAGTCGGGGCCGCTATATGTGGAAGATGCCGCCGCGACCCCGAATAAAAACAGCAATGGCAGAATCAACATGACGCCGAAATAGGCGACGATCGAAACGGCAGTGCTTCTCACCAAAGTTCCAAGACCCAGCCCTAGAAGCGCCATCAAAGCCAACACGAGTGAACTGCCCACCCAGACGCGCAGGCCGCTTGGCAGGAACAGGTCGAATCGCACGCCGGTTGCCTGCGGCAAGGTGAGCAGGGCGCCAAGAAACTCCGCGACAATCGTCGACACGAAAGCGAACGCCGCAACCACTATGGCTTTGGCGGCCAGCGCTGGCCACCGCGACGGCGTGACGGTCAGCGTCGTGCGGATCATGCCGGATGAGTACTCGTTCGTGATACTCAGCACACCCAAAAGGGCAAGCAGCACGCCCGACCAGACCGGGGCCCCCCACATGCTGGCCGACAGGTTGTAGATGCCTATGCCGGTGTCGTACTCCTGGTTGAGCATGTCAAGGAAGTACAAACCTGCCCGCGCGCTGGTGGCCGTCATGTATAGCCCCAGCACGGAGCTGATTCCGACGAGCACCCAGGTGGACGTCATTGACCTCAGCTTCAGCCACTCGGAGCGAAGCAACCCGCCAAAGCCGAGGCGCCATGGTGACGAGGCAGGCGCGGGCGGCAGCGACGCATAAGGCGGAAATGCGTAAGGCTGGCTCATCGTAGGCCCCCTTGGTTCGCTTGGGTGGGTTGCCATTCGTTGGGACGCCAGGCGGGCCCCATCGGCGCATAGCTGGACGACAATGTCGCCCCACCAGAGACGAAGTCGACGGCGCCGGCTGTCAAGCGCAGGTAGGCGTCCTCCAAGGAAACCTCGACGGGATTTAGCTGGTAGATCATCCAACCGTTGTCGCGAGCCTTTTCGGCCACCTGTTTGACGTCGACGCCGCGCAGTTCGATCTGCCCGGGGCCAAGCGGTATGGCTTGCACATTCGGGCCGGCGAACGCGGCGACGATTGAGGCAGCATCGGGGGAACTGATTCGCGAAGCGACACCCGATGCGGCGGCGATGAAATCGGCAGTTGGCGTGTCGGCCAGCAGGTGCCCGCGCCCGACTATCAACAGATGGTCGGCCGTGTGCTGCATCTCGCTCATCAAATGGCTGGAGACCAGCACGGTCTTGCCGATGCTCGCCTGCTGCCGCAATAAAGCCCGTACCCAGGCCACGCCTTCTGGGTCAAGGCCGTTCAGTGGTTCGTCAAAGATCAGAATGGACGGGTCACCCAGCAAGGCCGCGGCGATAGCCAGTCGCTGCAGCATGCCGAGCGAGTAGCCCTTGATCTGCTGGTGGGCGGCACCCGAAAGCCCGGTCAGGCCGAGCATCTCGTCGATGCGGGCATGCGGAATGCCATGGGTGGCGGCGATGATCTCTAGGTGGCGTCGCGCCGTCCGGTTGGGTTGCATGGCCTTGGCATCAAGCACAGCGCCGATGGTGCACATTGGTGCGGGAGAATCGGCAAAACGCTGGCCATTCACCGTTATCGACCCGCCGGTGGGAGTGTCGAGCCCGACGATCAGGCGCATCGTCGTTGATTTCCCAGCCCCGTTCGGGCCAAGGAATCCGGTGACCATTCCCGGCTGTATGGTCACGTTCAGGTTGGCGACCGCCGTCGTCACCCCATAAACCTTGGTCAGGTTACGCAGTTGAATCACATTGCCCACTCTACCGGGGCCGAGCGGGCAGCGGTTCGCTGTAATCTTGAAAGCCCGATCCGGTTGGAGGTCCAGTGACCAACGCAGCAGACGAAGCTGGCCTTGGTGCCCCGCCTGCCGAGCCGATCAGCTTTGAAGCGCCCGACATCAGTTCGCCTGACCTACCTCCTGGTGTTTACCTCACGTCGCCGGCCAACACGTCCTCTGTTCTTCAGTAGACGGTGAGATATTCGTCCTCGACAGTTGAGTCTCAGCTAGTTGGGTAGGTGCAGGTATTCAGTATCGGGCAGGGCCAAGGCCCACCTAACCACCGCAATGGTCTTGACGGCCTAGATTGCGAAGGTACGTAAGGGCTTTTGGCCGAAATTGGCGCGCGACCACCGCAATCCTCCGCGCGGGGCGCTTCAAGTGGTTGGGAATGCGGTGGTTGCGGGCGTGGCGGTGTCATGGGGACGTCCGGGGAGCACTGTCAGGTGAGTTGTGGTGTCGGCGACGCCTAGCCGAAGGACGGCACGAACACGTCCCAGGTGGAAGTGTCTTGTTTGAAGGTCATCAGAACCCCGTCCTGCAGGAAGCCGAAGTCGCCGCCCAAGCCGGGCATCGGCTGGCCGTTGTCGG
>WQYR01000219.1 GCA_009781145.1 Propionibacteriaceae bacterium
GTTCAGCAGATCGTCGCAGCCCAACAGCAGATAGCAGCGGGGGAATGGTACGACGAGGCTGACGTGCGGGCCGCCATGCGCGAGGCCGGCCGTGGCTGACGAGTTCACTGTCGCCCACTACTGTGTCCGTCTGTCCCGCCAAGCCAGACGGGCCTTGACAACTGACCTTCCCGAATCCGTGGCAGCCGCCTGTTTCGAGTTCATCTACGGACCATTGGCCGAAAACCCAAAACGCGTCGGAAGACAACTAAGACCTCCGTTTTGGCCCAAGTATGCGGCGCGCCGCGGTGAGTTCCGCGTCATTTATGACATCGTTGACGACATACTGGTTGTCCAGGTGGTAGTGATAGAGCATCGCCGAGACGTATACCGTCCCCACCCATGACGTGCGGCCACTCGCTCGGCGACGGGGGAACGTGCCAGGGCAAACGCACCAAGGGGCTCACTGGTTGGGATATCAATCATTGGCGTCGTGACCCGGGCCGGGCTATTGAGGCCACGTGAGGGGTTCACCAGAGGTGTGGCAGCAGCTTTTTCGATCTGGCCTGATAGTCCTGGTAGTCGCGGCCGAAGATACCCAGAAGCATCTGTTCTTCAGCGTGAATCCGATAGACGTATGCCGGGATGAATGACACCACGACGATGATCACCACGACCAGGTTGCGCATCGCAAGGGCGGCACCGATGAAAATCGACAGGTCCGACAGGTAGCCGGGATGACGGACAAGCCGGTAAATGCCGGTGGTAACCAAAGTGTGGCCAGGTTGTTCCCGCAAAGTCCTGGTGAAGAAACGGCCCAGAGTTGAGAATGCCTGGTATCTGATGACCAGACCGGCGGCGCCAACCAGTACCCCGACGACTGCACCCCACGCGCCCACAAGCGGGCCGATGTGCAAGAAGTTCCATAACGGGCCAAGCGGCACGATGACGAAAGCGACACCCATCACCACGGAAATGACGGTCGTCGATCCTTTGTCGAAACCTGTCCGTCCCATGTTCTTTGTGTTCTCGCCACGACGCACAAAACGCTCAATCACGAAGAACCCGACGATCAGCAGATAGGCGCACACATATCCGATCACCAACCATGTTGCGGGCATTGATCTAGTTTATGGCAACGCGCTGCCGCCGCCAGCAGAGGTGTGACTCAGGTAACCGCGCGGATGCCTTGTAAAGCTCAAGCGTTCACACCGGCAGATTAAGACCAGCCGACACGCGCCTACGAGGTTTGTGTCGGTGATAGTTTCTAGAATTGACACGATGTGAAGGGCAGGTGTGTGATGACCCGATATGTCGGCACCAACCAGTGGCTAGACGTTGACCAGCAGAACATGACGGTCGGTTCGCCCGGCACGCCGACCGCTGTAGTGTTGCCCCTGTCGTCGCTCGAACAGGCTCAGATCGAACCAACCAGTGCCGGTGGTGGTGTGTTGATGGCGATGTTCGCGGCCACCGCTCAGCCGGGCGGCCTGGTGGTGCCGCCGCAGCACGTGCAAGTCGGTTTCGATGCCCAGGCTGGGCCGCAGTTCTCGGCGTTGGCGGGGTGGCTGAACCAGGTCGTGGCGATCAACCAGCAAACCACGCAGACTTCACCAGAACCGGCGGCCACCGGCCCGTCTGGATCACCGGATGTGCCAGCCTTCAGCCCGCCAGAATCTGCCGCCACTGCTCCGCCGGGGCCGCAGACTGTTGACGCGCTGGTCGTCTCGCTTCAAGGGTTGGCCGTCAGGTTCATAGCCGGTGACGACAACGCGCTGACGCAGATGGACCAAGAACTGACCGGGTCGACGTTGCCGGTGCCGCCCGACGGTCTGCCTGCCGTGTTGTGGCCGATCATGTCGACAGCGATTGAGGCGGCCTGCCATGACCATCAGGTCACCGAAGACGGGGAACAGCGGCTCAACAGTCTCATCTCAATGATGGGGTTGACGTGGGATCAGGCCCGCCAAGCGATACCGGCAGCTTGGCACGACTTGTTCATCGGGCATCTGCAACCCGTCCAGCCCGCGATGCCGGTTGCGCCCATGGTGGCGGCGCAGCCGGTCATTAACGCGCTGCCGGTGGTTAGCCCGGCAGGTTTGCCGCTGGTGGTGAAACCGGGCGAGGTCATCCACGGCGTCTTCGACGCGCATCTATTGAAGCAGGAGGTTGAGCGGGAGTTCCGGGGCGGCTCGGCCGGGTTCAGTTTCCCGCTGTGGCACGGCGTGCGGATGCGCACCGGCGGGATGCGCGGTCACAGTGTCGTCGTCGGCACGAAGTCCGTCGTCGCGGACACCGGCCCGCTGATCGTCACGTCGGGCCGGGTCGTGTTCGTCGGCCACCAGCACAGCCTCGAGTTCCTCTACCCGAAACTGGTGGGTTTACGCCAATACAAAGACGGGCTGTCACTGTCGGTGTCGAACCGGCAAACCACGTCGGTGTTCCAACTCGCCAAACACGAGTCACCAGCCGACGCCGTGGCGCTGATATCCCGCTGCACCGCCTGACGCTGACTCGGCCGACTAGGCTCTGGTCGTCGACGGCGATGTCATACTCGACGAGCGCCGGCACATTCTCCCGAGTTCTCGGTCAAATGGTCAATGGTTTGAACTTCCCCTAGTTCTGTGGGCGTACCTGGGTTCGAACCAGGGACCTCTTCGGTGTGAACGAAGCGCGCTACCACTGCGCCATACGCCCGCTTGGCTACGGATCGCCAAACGATCCTCGTGGGCGACGCTGGGTTTGAA
>WQYR01000220.1 GCA_009781145.1 Propionibacteriaceae bacterium
GCGAAATCCTCGGGAATGTGCCAGGGCAGCCCGTCGCCGTCACCGATGACGCCGTTGCGGGCGACGGCGGCGATGGCAGTCAGCTTGGGCATGACACCAGCCTACTGGTTGCTCATCAACCGGGCAGCAGCCCAGCGGCCTGCTTGGCCAACAGGACGCGGGTGACGGCGGCGTCCACCTGAGCGGCAAACGCCGGGTCACTGGCCGCCGTCGAGGTGACGTCAGCGATCGCCGATTGGGCGTCCCCAAAATCGGTGAACAGTGCGATGTCGCCACCCGCCGCGATGAAGCCGATGGCCCGCTGCCCCGGCGTCCAGGCAGCCACCGACTTGGCACTGAGTGTGTCGCTGATCACCACACCCTGCCAGCCCAGGTCGCCGCGCAGCACCTGGGTGATCATGATCGACGAGAACACGGCCGGGCCGCCCGCGTCGATTTGAGCGTAAGTGGCCGACGACACCATCACCATCGAAGGGCCTGCGGAAATCGCCGTCGCGAAGGCCGCCATGTTGGCGTCACCCCTTGTCGTGTCATTGTCGACTATGCCGTCCGCAGTGATGTCCGTATTACCGGTGACATAACCCAACCCTGGGAAATGCTTGAGGCAGGCATGCACCCCGCTGGCATTCATACCTGCCACGAAAGCCGCGGAGTGCTCGCCGACTTGCACCGGGTCACTGCCGAACTGACGGTGGTAGTGGGCTATCGGCTGGTTGGTGTCAAGCATCGAGACAGGCACGGTATCGACAGTCGGCGCCAAGTCAAGGTTGATGCCCGCTTGATGCAACTCGGCTCCCCAGGCCGTCGCCTGGGCCGTCAGGTCGGACGGTGCCATGGCACCCTGGTCGGTGGCGGGAGGCATCACCGAAAACCCGGCCCCATTGAGGTGCTGCACTTGGCCGCCCTCCTGATCAACTGCCAGAAAGATTCCAGGCTGGCCGGCAGCATAACTTGCCAAAGCGGCGGTGGTGGCGGTGGCCTGATCCATCGTCCATTCGTCGCCAAGCAAAACGACACCACCCACCTGACCGCCCGCAATCATCGGTTGCAGCGTCTCCACTGGCGCGTCCTGCTGAAGTGCCACCATGAACAGTTGCCCGACCTTCTGGTCGAGAGTCATGGCGGCGACGCGCTGCCCGATCAGATCATCAGGCGACGGTGAGCTCGGCGCGTCTTGCACAGGGACGGCGGAGACTGCGGCTGGGCTTGTCGAGCTTGTTTGGCTTGCTTGCCCAGTCGAACATCCAGCGACAAGCAGCAGCGCCGTCGCAGTGATCCATGCCCTGGTTCGCACCCTGTCCATAGTAGACCGGCCTAACCGACAACGCGTTTCCAATGCGTTAACATGTTGGAGACGCGGCGCGGCCGCTGCGCCGGCAGGGATACCACGATGAACGATCAGATTTCCGCCCAGGAGGCGTTGGCCATGGTCAACGATCCAACGACGCCGGGTGCGGCACTTCAGGACATCGCGACACACTACCCAAACCTGTGGCAGGAGATCGCCGCTCACCCGCACGCCTACCCCGAGTTGCGGGCTTGGCTGAATGCTCAGCAGGTCAGCACTGAAGCGTTGACAGAACCGCTGCCGGCCGTGCCGGACGCACCAGAAGCGCAGACTCCCGCAGCGATGCCCCAGCCGGCATGGCCAAACTTTGACCAGCCGGCACCACGAAGCAACGCAATCAGCAAGCCGATGCTGGCGCTGATTATTGTGCTGGCCGTAGCCCTGGTCGTCGCGATCGGCGTCTTTGCCTTTCTGCTGCTGGGTAAGCCTGCCCCGTCTGGCTCCGGCTCCTCGGCGTCCCAATCGTCCACGTCGAGCACCCCCGCGACAACTGCGCCAACCACCGTGATCACCGTCACGGAAACCCAAACCGTCGCACCGCCCGACCCCGAGGCCGTCGCCTACCAGAACCTGGTTAACCAGGCCAACGCCGACCTTCCGCAGGTGCAGGCGCACCTTCAAGACTTGTGGACCAACCTTTTGGCGACGAAGACGGCGGGCGTTTTGGCGGACGGCACCCTCTGGGACTACCAATCCATCTGGGACCTCTTCGCGGTCTACAAGATGTCATACCCGTCGGCTGTGCTGGTGCAGGGCAGCGCCTACACCTCTACGAACCTGGGGCCCGAGTGGTTCCTGATCGCGTCGGGTGTCCAGTTCGGCACCGCCGATTCCGCGCTGGCCTGGTGTGCGGGCTTTGGCTACTCAGACGACCAATGCTTCGCCTTCCGTTTCACGGATGCGCCAGGCACCAATTCGAAACACCAAGGATAAACGGAGGTATGTGATGAAGAAGTGGCTGATCCCTTTCATAGCGCTGGTCGGCGTGCTAGCTGCGATCACCTTGGCAGTGACGCCGATGCTCAAGGCGGTGCCACGGGACATCCCCCTGGCAGTTCTGTCTTTAGACCAGACCGTCACGATCCAGGGTCAGGATGCAAACTTCGGCCAGACGATCATCACAAATCTGACGACCCCTACCGGCGGCCTGGATCTGCCCGTCAAATGGACGATATGCGATACGCAGAGTTGTATCGACGACGCGATGACAAGCAACTCTGTTTACGCCACCATGGTGATACCAGCCGATTTCACGTCGACCAACGTGGCGGCACAGTCCGGCACATCCGATGCCACCCCCAGCCAAATTGCGGTCACCATCAACCAGGGCCTGAACCCCGGCATGGCGGCGACGGTACA
>WQYR01000221.1 GCA_009781145.1 Propionibacteriaceae bacterium
GACGTTATGGGTCGCAGTGGCGGTTTGCTGGCTTCACCCAAGGTTCCTAGCCTTGCTTGGCCTGGGCGGCCTTGATGACCTCCTGGGCGGCGGCCGGCGGCATGATCTCGTAGCCGTGGAAGACGCGGGCAAACGTGCCCGTGCCCTGGGCCAAGCCACGCAGGTCTATGGCGTAGCGCGACAGCTCCGATTGCGGCACCAGCGCCCGCACCGTGGTCGTGCCATCCTCACCGGGGTCGGTGCCGGCCACCTGGCCGCGCCGGTTCGACAGGTCGGTCATGACGTTGCCCAGATAGGCGTCTTGCACGGTCACGGACACCAGGTCAAGCGGCTCCAGCAGGGCGATCTTGTCGGCCTTGGCGGCCTCCTTGAGGGCCAGCGAGCCAGCCGACTGGAAAGCCATGTCCGAGCTGTCCACCGGGTGTGACTTGCCGTCGTCGAGAATGACACGCACGTCCACCATCGGATACCCCGAAAGTGTGCCTTTCTCCAGTTGCGCCCGCACGCCCTTCTCGACGGAAGGAATGAACTGGCGCGGCACCGCACCGCCGACCACCTGGTCAACGAACTCGAACCCGGCGCCCCGCTCCAGCGGCTCGACACGGATGTGGCACACACCGTACTGGCCATGCCCGCCAGATTGCTTGACGTGACGGCCCTGGGCCTCGCTCGGCGCGATGAACGTTTCCCGTAGTGCGACTTGAATTGGGGCCTGCTCGACGTTGACACCGTAGCGGTCCTTCAGTCGTGCCATCAGCAGGTCATTGTGAGCCTGCCCCATCGTCCAGATCAGCAACTGGTCGGTGCCCTCAGCCCGCAGCACCTGGACGGCCGAATCCTCGACCACCAGACGTCCCAGAGCGGTGGCGAGTTTGTCTTCGTCGTTGCGGCTGACGGCGTGAAGCGCCATGGGCAGCAGGGGGGTGGGCGTGGCCCACGGCTCGACGACCAGCGGCTTCTCGGGCGCGCTGATCGTGTCGGCGGTTTCGGCTTTGCTGAGCTTGGCGATGTAGACGATCTCACCCGCCACGGCCTTGGCCTTGGGCGCCAGGTCGGTGCCGTTGGGAGCAGTCAGCCCGCCCGCTTTCTCAGTCTCGGAATGATCTGGTTTGGCATCGCTGACGGGCATCGAGAACAGCGACCGTTGCCCGGCGATCTGCACGATGGCGTCGGATTTCAGTGTGCCGGAGAACAGGCGCACCATCGACAAGCGCCCGGCGAAGGGGTCTGATGTCGTCCGAATTACCTCGCCCAGCAGCGGGCCGTTTTCGCTGATCTCGCCGATCTCGACGGGGTCGCCCTTCAGGTCGACGACGTATGGCAGGGCGCGGCGCAATGGCGTCGGGAAGCCTCGCGAAATGACGCCGATCAGTTCCTCGATGCCAACCCCCGATGTCAGCACGGGGATGACGGGGAAGAACTGGCCGTGGTACATGGCCTTCATCAAGTCGTCGACGATCTCGTCGGCGCCCAGTTCGGCGCCCTCGAAGTAGCGCTCCAGCAGGTCGTCGTCTTCACTTTCGGTAATGATCGATTCGACATAGTCGGAACGGAACTGATCGATCAGCGCACCCTCGTCGGCGGTGGCCGCCCGGGCCACGCGCTCGCCGGATGAGTGATCGTGGGCGCGACGCGTCAGCAGCGACAGGTTGCCCGTGATGTCGCCCTTGGCGTCCTTCATCGGAATGTAGGCCGGGTGTACGCCCTCGCCGAAAGAGGTTCGGACGGCGGCGACGGCGCCGTCAAAGTCCGAATGCTCGGCGTCCAGCTTGGTGATGACGACGGCCCGCGGCAGGCTGACACGCTTGCACTCGTTCCACAGCACCTGGGTGGTGGGGTCGATGCCGTCAGCCGCCGAGATGACGAAAATGGCCGCATCGGCGGCCCGCAAGCCCGCCCGCAGTTCGCCGACGAAATCGGGATGCCCCGGGGCATCCAGCAAATTGATAACGCAATCGTTGCCCGGGATTGTCGCCAGCGCCAGTGCGGCGGCCCGTTCCGGGTCGTCCTTTTCGCCCCGGTAGCCACCGATCCGAGCCTTCAGTAGGTTCTCAAAAAGGGTGGTCTTGCCGGAGCCGGCTGAGCCGACGAGGACGACGTTGCGTAGATCTTTCGGGCCGCTGACCTCGAGGGTCGCGGCATTAGACTTAGGACTCATGGCACAACTCTAACCCATCGCTGCGCTGACTTTGCGTTTGACCGGAGGTGGGGTCGCCGGGTAATGTTGTGCGCTGTTGCCCACGCGTCAGCGTGCCGCCCCGGCGGTCAGGCAGCATTACGACTACAAGCACTAGTGGAAGATGGTTGCCAGGTGCCTACCTACAGCCCCAAACCAGGCGAAATTGAGCGTCACTGGTTGGTGATCGACGCGACGGATGTCGTGCTCGGCCGCCTTGCCGTGACCGCCGCCAATCTTTTGCGCGGCAAGCACAAGCCGACGTTCGCCGCCCATGTTGACACTGGCGATTTTGTCATCGTCATCAATGCCGCCAAAGTGGCCGTGACTGGCAACAAGGCCAGGACGTCGCTGCGCTATTCCCATTCCGGTCAGCCGGGTGGCCTCAAGGTGACGTCCATCGGCGATTTGATTGCCAAGGATCCACGTAAGGCCGTCGAGCGGGCCGTCTGGGGCATGATGCCGAAGAACAAGCTGGCCCGCCAGCAGATCGGCAAACTGAAGGTGTACGCCGGCCCCGAGCATCCGCAC
>WQYR01000222.1 GCA_009781145.1 Propionibacteriaceae bacterium
ATGACGCCCTTCGGGCCGCGCAGGATGACAGAATGTACGGACCGCCGATAACGGAATGCCTTACTCGGCGAGGTAGGCGTCGATGCGGCCGAGGGCCGCCTCCCAGCGCCCGACCAACCAGGGGCGGTCGGTGTCCTCGTTCAGGTTTGAGTGGGTGACTTTCAGCGTCGTCGTGTCACCTTCAGGCAATAGGTCGATCTGCACCATGCTGGGGGGCTTGTCGTCCTGGCGGATCGAAAAGCGTATCTCCTCAATGGGGTGAAGCGTGCGCGTGACGCCCGCAAGGCCGTCTTCGCTCGTCCATGTGTGACCCTTTTCGCCAAACTCGGCGCCAGGCCCAAGCAGGGCTTCAGCGCCCTGTTTCGTCATCAGCTCTTTCCAAACCCGCTTTGCCGGACATGCCAGTATTCGCGACACAACCACCTCAGCGGGAACCGGATTCGAGGCGGCAACCTCACTTTGCTCGGACATCTTTGACCTCACTTTCGCTGTTAATGAACCGCGGTCCATGTGCCTATTATTCTACTGCACTGTGGTTGGGCGCCGCCCCCCTGGACTAACCTTGGAACAGTGAAACGGTCAGTCATTTTTGTCGCGCTCGCGGCAGTGGGGCTGGTTGGCTGCTCCGTCATACCGCCGGTTGATACACCGACGCCTTCGGTCACGCCGTCACTTCCGGCGGTGTCTTTGAGCGAGCCCGGTGTCGCGGCGACGGTTGTCAGCGAGTTGGTGGCGAAAGCCGGCACGAACCTGGCAATAAGGCTCGTTATCACCGACACGACCGCGTCAATGACGTTCGTCCAGGACGAAAAGGCACTCACGATCGGCTGGCTGGATGGCGTCGTGGAGCCTCAGGACTCTGATATCACCTACGTTGGGCAGGCTATTTTCTCAGTCGACTCGTTCACTTTGAATGACGTCGGACAGATGTTCGCCGAGGCCGCTGCACTGACGGGCTCCGACGCCAAGCAAGAGCTCCAGATCAACGAGTACAACACGGGTCGAGTATTGATGACCGTCACCACGTCACCCGAATCGCAAACCATCTTCTTCCGGCAAGACGCCACCATCATCAACTGGCTTTCCTTTGACACGACCGCCGGCGTGTCCGAAGCACTGCGGGACGTCGCAACCGGCTCGGATGTCATCGCCATCGGGCTGAACGACCAGGGCCTTTACGCTGATGCCAGGGTCGATTCGTCGACCATTGAGCGGATTGTTCGTCCAGCCAAGTTGCCTGCCTACGCCGCCTTGCGCAGCGCGTCCTCCGATCTTGCCGCCTTCAATCCCAATGTCCTCGACGCCACAATGCTGGCCTCGTTGCTAGCCGAAAAGGCCCCAGAATTGTCTGGAAATGCCGATGCCACAGCCACCTGGGTGATCGACACTCGGGACGACCTGGGCGCCCCGACGATCCGCCTGACAGTCGGCCTGACCACCCGCGTCTACGACCTGACGGGCACAGACATCACCGACAAGATCGGGTAGGCGGTCGCAGCGCCCTGGTAATCTCTTGCCATGAGCACACCACCGGTTCAGCTGACTCCACCAGGAATCCGCGCCGTCCATCTGCGCCGCTTCTTCGGAAAAGTGCCCGCCGTCGTCGATATCAGCTTTGATGCGCCGGCCGGCGCCATCACCGGGCTGGTCGGGCCAAACGGCTCGGGCAAGACGACCCTGTTGCTGATGCTGGCCGGGTTGCTGCGTCCCGACGCTGGCAACGCCTGGGTGGGCGGCTACCACATCGCCAGCCAAGCCAGCCAGGCCCGGGCCGCCACAGGATGGATGCCCGACGTGTCCGGTACCTGGGACGCCCTGACGTGTTTCGAGATCTTGACTTTCTTCGGACGGGCATACGGAATGAGCCCCGCAGACACGGAGGCCCGCGTCAAGTATCTGCTTGGCACCATGTATTTGGTCGAGTTCGCCGACCAGCCCGCCCGCGTCCTCAGCCGAGGCCAAAAGCAGCGCCTAGGCCTGGCCAGGGCGCTGATCCACGACCCTCAGATTCTGCTGCTGGACGAGCCGGCCGCCGGGCTCGACCCACGCAGCCGCGTCGAGCTGCGGGACCTACTGCGATCGCTGGCCGCCGCTGGCAAGACCATCCTCCTGAGCAGCCATGTGCTGGCAGAGATGGACGACATTGTTGACAGTGCCGTCTTCATTTCGGCCGGAAGTAGCGTCGACTCGTCGACGACCAGCGCCGCGCTTGCGTTACAGACCTGGCGCCTGGGCGCCGCCGACCAGGCCGGATTGACCCAATTCCTGGATGCCCACGGCGTCGCCTGGCAGGCCAACGCCACGCACCCCGGCGAGGTGACAGTTGCTTTGGCGTCCCCCGACGACGCCACTGCCTTGCTGCGTGACCTGGTGGGTGCCGGCATCGACATTCATACGATCGCCCCCTCGGGGGGACGCCTGGAAGACGCCTACCTGGCCCTGAACGAGGAGCGTGTGTGATGATCAACGGAATGTGGTTGGTGGCCCGCTGGGATCTCAAGCAGCGTATGCGCTCGCGCAAACTTCTGATCGCCTGGCTGGTGCTGGCGGTCGTGTTGACTGGGTTGGCCGGCCTGCTGGTGTGGAACTTCCACAACCAGGCGTCTGCCACTGATCAACTGGCCAGTTGGACGATTGAAGCTGGCCCGGCCATCTTCGGTTTCACAGTGCTGATGATCTTGACATTTTCGCTGCTCAT
>WQYR01000223.1 GCA_009781145.1 Propionibacteriaceae bacterium
GCCACCAGCCATGTAATGCCGATGGTCATAGGCACGAAAAGGAAGTGGTAGACGGTTGTGATACCGAACTGCCACCGTGCGAGAACCAATGCGTCCATGCCCCATAGCGTACGCCTGTTCCTGGGATATCCGAAACACTGTTTCGCCTGCCGGTATTCCCAAGAATTCCCTGAGAATTCTTAGGGGTAAGTGGCGGGCTTCTCCATTCTGCTCGGCATTGAGGTGCTGACAAGGCATTATTCCAAGCCCTGGCAAGCGAGACCTAAGGTGACCGGTGGCGGCGCCTCAGCGGCTCGGGGCATGCGCCCCCGACCTGCTGATAGTGCCATCAGGTATCATTTGCGGTGGTTCCCCGTGCGGCGCTACCTCGCTAATCCCCCAGGGTCGAAAGACAGCAAGGGTACCCGAGCTCTGGTGGGTGCGCGGGGAACTGTTTTTGTCTCCTACCGCAGGTCCTCCAGGCGCATAACTCCACCCAAACGTCCCCGCGGTCGCCTGCCTGTATGTTTGGGTGCGGTCTTGGCACCAAGATGGCGTTGTTTGGTAACAAAGCGTCACTCTTTCGTCCTGCGGTATTACCAACCGCGCGTTTGAGTGCGGTTTTGTCGCCACTTTCGACGACGGCGGTCGGGGTTCTTCACAGAGGACGGGCTAGCCGGGGCGTCCTGGGCCGGCTTGAGCACGACTATGAATGTGGTCAACACAAATACATTGACGAAACTGTCGGTTGGGCAACGTAGGCTGGAATGGTGGATGACGACATGGACGAGCGCGACGACGACCGATACGATCAGGACGGGCCTGGGCTACTTGACGCCCTGGCAACCGACCAGCTGATGCCCAAACCGTCGGAGGCAGATCCTGCGCCGGCGCCCGCGGCCAAGGCCCCAGTCCGTCGCACCACCAAGGCGTCAACCGCACCGAAACCGGCCCCCGCCAGGGCGGCGTCACCCAAGACGGCTACCAGAGCAGTTGCGCGGAAGACGTTGGCATCAGCGAAAGCTGACCCGTCCCCAGACGTCCCGGAGCCTCTGGCCCTGTATCGGCGCTACCGTCCCGACACTTTCGACGCATTGATTGGGCAGGAGCACGTCACCGAGCCGCTGAAGCGGGCGCTGACCAACAACAAGGTGCACCACGCCTACCTGTTTTCAGGGCCCCGCGGGTGCGGCAAGACGTCCAGCGCGCGCATCCTGGCCCGCTGCCTGAACTGCGAGAAAGGCCCAACCGCAACGCCTTGCGGGGTGTGCCAGAGTTGCCGCGACCTGGCGACGGGCGGTCCCGGCAGCATAGACGTCATTGAGATGGACGCCGCGACACACGGACTGGTGGACGACGCCCGCGACCTGCGCGAGAGGGCGTTCTTCGCGCCAGTGCAATCGCGGTACAAGGTGTACATCATTGACGAAGCCCACATGGTGACACCGCAGGGCTTCAACGCGTTGCTGAAGATCGTCGAGGAGCCGCCGCCCCACGTCAAGTTCATCTTCGCAACGACCGAGCCTGACAAGGTGATTGGGACGATCCGGTCGCGTACCCACCATTACCCGTTCCGGCTGGTGCCACCAAAAGTCATGCAAACCTATCTGCAGCACGTCTGCGACGAGGAGGGCGTCGCCGTTGAGCCAGGCGTCCTTTCACTGGTCGTACGCGCCGGCGCCGGCAGCGTTCGCGACTCGCTGAGCGTCCTCGACCAGTTACTGGGCGGGGCCGGCCCCGACGGGGTGACGTACACGGATACTGCCGCACTGCTGGGCTACACACCTGACGCGCTGCTGGATGAGATGGTTGACGCTTTGGCCACCGGCGACGGGGCCGCCGTTTACCGCGTCATCGACAAAGTCATCGAAACCGGCCAGGATGCCCGTCATTTTGGCGCTGACCTGCTGCAACGCCTGCGTGACGTGATGATCGTGGCATCCGTGCCGGACGCTTTGACGTCAGGTCTGATCGATGTGGCCGGCGACCAGGCCGAACGCCTGCAGTCCCAGGCGAAAGCCATGGGGCGCGCACGTCTGGCCCACGCCGCCGAGGTCATGGCCAATGGCCTCACAGCTATGCGTGGCACAACCTCTCCACGGTTGCACCTCGAACTGATGTGTTCACGGATCCTCATACCAGATCAGGACGTCAGCGCCTTAACGGAACGCCTGAGCAAGATTGAACGTCAGCTCAGCACCGCGCAAAGCATCGTCCCCGTGTCCCAGAGTGGCGCCCGGCCGCCCCAGAGCGGTTTCCGGCAGAACCCTGACGCACCGGCCTCTGTTCGCCCGGACGGCCGTCCCCGCTTCGAAGACGACACCCCCGCGCCAGCCGGGCCACCCCAACAACAGCAACGCCCGGCTCCGGCTCCTGCGGCTCAGGCGCCCGCAACACAAGCCCCTCCCGTCACAAGGCCAAACCCTGCCTCGACGGCCCCTCCGCAGGCCCAGAGCGGTCCACCACCCACGTCGCAAACCTTCGGCTTACCCGAGATGAAGGCGGCCTGGCCGGCAGTACTCGAACGCGTGCTGCAAGCCCGCCGCTTCGCCTGGATTCTGCTGTCACAGAACGCCGAGCCCATCGAGATGCGCGACGACATGTTGACTATCGGCTTTACGAACCCCGGTGCCCGCGACAGCTTCCTCAGCGGCAGCAGCCAGCAGCTACTGGCCCAGGCCTGTGCCGAGGTCAC
>WQYR01000224.1 GCA_009781145.1 Propionibacteriaceae bacterium
CGCCTGGTAGGGTATCCGGTGCTGATTCGTCAGCATGGCAGGTTGCCCGAGCGGCCAATGGGAGCGGTCTGTAAAACCGTCGGCGAAGTCCTTCGAAGGTTCAAATCCTTCACCTGCCACCAGCTGTCTTGCGACATAGAAAACTCCAGTGCACGGCTGTGGTACCGTTTTTCGGTGGCTCTGCCACATCAGGGACGAAGACACGGGACGGACCACAATGAGCAAAAAACCCAAGCTAGCCGCTGTCACATTCAGGACCAGTGTCGCACTTTCCGATACCAGGATCTGCCTGTCAGGT
The DNA here is from genome assembly GCA_009781145.1 of Propionibacteriaceae bacterium. Lineage (GTDB taxonomy): Bacteria > Actinomycetota > Actinomycetes > Propionibacteriales > Propionibacteriaceae > WRGV01. Next base: position 299 of record WQYR01000224.1, read on the forward strand.
GCCATGGACGATTATGACGAGAACGAGCCCTTCACCAGACTGATCTCATTCGACGAAAACCGTCCTGAGCAGTGGAACCATATCGATCTTGAGTTCTTGGTTTCATCGGTATGCCTTTGGCCGGAAACGCAAACTGCGCCGGCGGTTTCTGAAGAGGGCGACGTGTTCTTTTGGAAACACGACATGGATGCGGAGGTCATTCCCGACGCAGGGGTTAGCCGTGAGACGGCCAAGGGTTACGGCCACCTGAGTGATGTGCAGTTGATCGGCCAGCATCTCTACGCGTGCGGCACTTCGGGCCAGGTATATCGCCGGGATGGCAAAGATAACTGGGTTCACATGGATGACGGCATCCTGCAAAACCCAGAGAAGGATGGGGGCTGGTTCATGGCCTCCGCCGTCAACGGGCCGCATGAGCAGGCCATCTATTTGGCTGGCTGTGACTACAATGACGGCTACCCGCCGCATGTGGAGTTTTGGGACGGCCACCAGTGGCGGCGCCTGGAACTGCCAGACACCGCCGGACGGATCACGAACATCTATGTGGAATCGGAAGACCGCATACTCATGTGTGGTGATGACGCCACGCTGCTTGTCGGAAACGCTAGGGATGGCTTTTCAATGCTGGGCCCCGCTGGCGGCAAAGAACTGTTCTATTCGATCACCAAGTTCAACGGGCTGTATTTTCTTGGCTCCAATTTGGGTCTCTTCCGGTTCGACCCGAACAAAAATCCTCCGGCCTTTGAAGAGGTCCAAACAGGGTTGTCGCCCGAACTCGGCGATGCGAATATCGTGCAGAGCATAGACGGCGTGTTATGGTCGCTTGGCAGCAAGGATATTGCCCGTTTCAATGGCACCACATGGCAGCGCTTCGAGCATCCAGACAATCCCTCGATCGCGCAGATGGACAAGCAGGAGAAGGCCCGATTGGACGGTGTGGCTGCCTGGAAGCACTCCATCGAATTGGCCAATCTTACGGCTCAACCCGGAACAAGTATTGCCGAGCATCGCCGTCTGCTTGGCGAACTTCTCTCCCTGACAACGGCTTTCCCGAGCGACTCCGCCATTGCGAAGCAATTCGCTGCTGCGGCCTACAACATGACCACGAGGGCGAACATGACGGCTGACGACGTCCACACCGTCATCGCAAACCTGGACGAAATGCGAGACAAATTTCCCCAGGCCGCCGACATCGCTGAATTGCTGGCGCAAGCCATCTCGAACCTGATGGTCCGTGCATGCATCGGCCTCGACGAGAAGCGTGCCCTTTCCTCGCAACTGCACCAGCTTGTTGTTGAAAAGTTCGCCCGTAACCGAGCCATCATCTATCAGTATGCCTGGTGCATGTCCAACCTGGCCGGTCAATCAGGCGTCGGTCTGGACGAAACCCGCCAATTGGTGCACGATATCCACCATGTGTACGAGTACTTCGAGTCGAATGCGTATTCCACTGCGGATGTCGCTGGCCAGTTGATGATGGCTCAAGCCATGTTGATCGGCCGATGTGATTCGCGCGACGAGGCCACCTCCGTGTTGAGCGAACTGGTCGACCTAATCAATAAAGACTCCTCTCCCGCCGATTTCACTGCCCGGTTGAACAGGTACTTTGGCGGTGGGCCAGAAGACCAAGCCGTGCTCACGCAGGCGCATCAATGGTCAACAGAAACCCTCGGACCGGACCACTGGCTCACCGGCTGTCTTACGTCCGCACAATGACCCGCTCAAGCAAACGACCAACCGCGATAATCAGAACACGGGAAGGTCCTGACCGGGCAATTCGGTAGGCAATCGCTGTCAGCTGACCAGTTGACCCACTATCACTGCGTTATCTTTGGCGTGACCATCCGCCTGGTAGCCAGACTCCGAGGTCGACTGCAAGCAGGTGATGAACACCAGCATGCCCGGGGTGGGCGCCCAAAGGTCGGACTGAGAGCCCAGGTCCGCCTTGCTGACAACCCGGGACGAAACAACCGAATAGACCCGATCACCCACTTCGATCTGGTCACCTGCCTTTAGGACAACCACACCCAACGCCGGGTTGATGACGTAGTTGCCTGGCGCCTTGCCAGGAGCACGCAGCGAGTGGGCCGCCACATAGACGGTACCGGTGTCGGCATTATCCAACGACACCCCAAGGTTGCGCATGCGATACACCGACGTGTACCCAGGTGGATTAATCACATTGTCCACCACGTTGGCTTCACGCAGCGGCACGTCGAGCTTGACCGAAGGAATCTTGAAATGCAGCCCGTTGTAATCCTGAGGGTCAGCCGATTCCACGTACGTCGGGTCCTGAACCTGCGGA
>WQYR01000225.1 GCA_009781145.1 Propionibacteriaceae bacterium
GTTTGCGGCACGAGCGGCGATGTCCAATAACCCATTCAAGGCTTCCGGGGTAGCGGAACGGTACCAGCGCAGGTTGTAGAAACCCTGGATCGCGTCCACCAATGCGACCCCGCCCTGGTGGGCTAACCCGTTAAGCAGAGGGATTGCTGAAGCCCAGTCGGCTGCGACAATGTCGTCCACCAGCGCATCGGAAACGCCCGTCTGCTGGAAGCCGGCGGCGCAATCGTTCCACAGTTCCACCGCCGTCGCGACCGCTGAGGGTGTCATTGGGCCCTTCAGCAGAGCTGTAGCCGCCTGGGCGAAACGCGCATCGGGAGTGGCGTCCTGCAGGCGGACCGCCTCGTCGTTTGTTAAGCCGTCGTGTGCTTGCACAGCCGCGATCAATGCCATGATGACGGCGGGATCCGTTTCGACGGCCAACTGTTTGTGCAACGCCTCTTCGGTGGCTGCAGGTAGATTTGCGGTGCGCTGGCACAACACCGCGACGTATTGGCGGATGTCGCTGTCGGGGTCGGGCAGGCATGGCGTCAATGCTGTGACGGCTTCAGCCAGCGCCGTAATAGCCTCTGCTTCGAACTTTGCCAGGTTCAGCTTCTTTGGTAAGTAGTTTGGGTTGTGGGCCCACCCGACACGCACCGAGTCGGCGTAGTCGGCCACCAAACAGGCGGCGCCCACCCGTGCCTGGGCTGTCGGATTGAGAACCACCTGCACCAATTCGGCGATGGCTGGCAGGGTGGCCGTGTAAATCGTCCCCTGGTGAAGGATTGAAGCATACAAGTCACCCAGTGCCTCCTCCCAGCCGTCTCCTTGTAGGCGAGCGATTAGGTTCGGAGTGTCCACCGCCTTGCCATAGGCGTGGGAGAGCCGGGACCAATCTGTCATGGAAACAGCCTAATGGTGAACCCGCCCCGTCAAACCTTGGCAATTATGGCCACACCGCACCGAAATGGTGTTGCGAGGACGGTTTGGCACTAATCGCCAGGGGTTTTGGAGCCTGAGACCCTTGCCAATCCTGACCAGGTCGTCGTCACCCGGCAAGTTCGTGACGATGTTGCGCAGTTAACTCGCCGAGTCGGCAGCGTGCGTTCCCGCCAGATGGGACAAACCCATATCCAGACGTGCCAAAGCCGCCCATCTGGCGTTCTGAAGGCAGCCGGCTTCGAGTTTGTCCCAAAGCTGGGGTGGCTCTACCGATGCCTGTTTGTCTGAATTGTACAATTCAGCGCTTTTAGCGTAGTTTTTGGTTCATGGTATTGATGACTATCTCTGACGCCCGCGCCGGTCTGGCCGATGTGGTTGACCAGGTGCGAATCACTGGCGAGCCCGTCTATCTGACTCGACGAAACAAGCCAGTTGCGGCTCTGGTTGATCTTGTTTATCTCGATTCACTTCGTGCGAGGAGTGTGGACGTCGAGGTTTGGACGAAAGAGGAGCGCGAAGCCGAGCGGGCCCGTCGACTGGCTCAAATGGAGGCGATGGCCAAAGAATTCGGATCTTTGGTCAAGCCGGGTGTAAAACACTTGGATAGCGCTTCCGACTTCTACGCGGCAAGGGAAGTGGACCCAGGTGATTTGGCATGAGGGTGGAGTCTGTTGATGCAAATGTGCTACTCCGAGCTGCTCTCGATCTCGGCGATGATCAAACTGCTCTGGCGTGCGAGTTGCTGACGTCAACCGACCGGATGTTTTCGGTAAGTTCGGCGACGATGGCGGAGTGCATGCATGTGTTGGTACGGCACTATGCAATGGATCGGCCAGACGCTGCGGCAGTGTTGCGATGGGTCTTAGGTTTTGAGTCCGTTGTCTGCCAAAGTGACATCGTCGAACCTGCCCTCGACATGTTCGAAGCCCACCCAAAGCTTTCGTTCGAAGACTGCCTAGTCGCCGAGCAAGCCAGTGCCAGCGGTGCGACGCCGCTATGGACATTTGACACCAAACTAGCAAAACAGCACCCGGCCGCCAAGCTGGTCGCGTGATCCTCGGACACCCGACTTGGCAACTATGGCCACCACCGCCGTGGAATGGCTTGCTGGTCGCTGACGGCCAAACCGGTCTTAGCTGGCATAATAGGCGCCAGGCATGAGATTGGTCTTCTGCCTTGGAGGGGAAGGAGCCCTGCGCCATGGCCCCATGTTTGAACTGCGGCAAGGAAACCACGAATCTATTTGAGTACTTCTCAGGCCATCAGACCAGACGGAGTACGACTAGCCAAGGAACCACCACGACTACCACAACTCACTTCGAGAACGTCCAGCAGCACATGGGTGCGCTTTGTTCACGGTGCGCCTTTTTCAGGATGGCGGTGTGGTTCGCGGCGTTCGCCGTATTTTGGCTCTTGGCTGTGGCTGGGATTATCGTGTCGCGCCTCACCGGCAATCCAACCGCCACCGTTGGCATCATCATCGTGTTCGCCGCAGTCGCTCTGGGCTGCGCACTGGGCGCCACCAACTTTTTCCTCAAAGTTAAGAACAGGCGGGTGCCGTCGTACAACTTCGTAATCTACCGAGTCATCGATCTTGCCAGCCGGAACTTCCCCAAAGACGTCTCGCTTTTCGATCGCGATGCGGCCGGTACCCA
>WQYR01000226.1 GCA_009781145.1 Propionibacteriaceae bacterium
GGCCTGCTTTTCCGCCTTGAGCCGCATGAGCACTCGTACCCCTTCTGCTGGCGCTGCCACACGCCGCTGATGTACTACGCGGTGCCCAGTTGGTACATCCGGACGACGGAGCGGGCGGACGCGTTGTTGGCGTCCAACGAGGCCACCAACTGGTACCCCGACACCATCAAGTGGGGACGCTACGGCGACTGGTTGCGCAACAACATCGACTGGGCGTTATCGCGTACCCGCTTCTGGGGCACGCCGCTTCCGATCTGGCGTAACGACTCCGACCCGACGCACATTGTCTGCATCGGTTCGCGAGCCGAGCTGGCCAAGCTGGCGGGCGACCCGTCCGTCGCGACGATGGACCCGCACCGTCCCTTTGTGGACGACGTGACGTTCAAGCTGCCGGGCGAGCCGGGCGTCTATCGCCGGGTGCCCGAGGTGATCGACGCGTGGTTCGACTCTGGCTCGATGCCGTTCGCACAGTGGGGTTACCCCTGGGTTGAGGGCTCGAAAGAGAAGTTTGACGAGCACTTCCCGGCCGATTTCATCTGCGAGGCGACGGACCAGACGCGCGGCTGGTTCTACACGCTGATGGCCGTCTCGACGCTAGTCTTCGGCCAAAACTCGTACCGCAACGTCGTCTGCCTGGGGCACATTCTGGCAGAGGACGGACGCAAGATGAGCAAGCATCTGGGCAACATTTTGCTGCCCATCCCGCTGCTCGATAAGCACGGGGCCGACGCGGTGCGCTGGTTCATGGCCTGCGCCGGTTCGCCCTGGGCGGCGCGACGGGTGGGCGACAACACCATTCAGGAGGTCGTCCGCAAAGTGCTGCTGACGTACTGGAACACGGTTGCTTTCCAGGCGCTGTACGCGCGGGCCAACAACTGGACGCCCTGGCACGAGGTTCCGCCGCCGGTGGAGCAGCGCCATGTGCTGGACCGCTGGCTGGTGTCGCGGACGAACCGCCTTGTGGTCGAGGTGACGGGGTGTTTGGACAACTTCGACACCCAGCACGCGGGTGCGGCGCTGGCGGGGTTCGTTGACGACCTGTCGAACTGGTACGTCCGCCGGTCGCGGCGGCGTTTCTGGGCCGGCGACCCGAATGCGCTGTGGACGCTGCATGAGACGCTTGATGTCGTCACCCGCCTGATGGCGCCGCTGACGCCATTCGTCACCGAGCGTGTCTGGCAGGACTTGTTTGTCAGCACCGATTCCGGAGCTCCTGCTTCCGTCCACCTGTCGGCATGGCCGGCGACCGATGAGGCGTTGGTGGACGCGGGGCTGGAGGCGTCGATGGACTTGACGCGTCGCCTCGTCGAACTGGGACGGGCGGCGCGAGCCGAGGCGAAGATGAAGACGCGCCAGCCGCTGGCCCGGGTGTTGATCTCGGCCGCCGCCGATGCCCGTCTGAACGACGAGTTGCGCGCCGAGATTCTGGCGGAGCTGAATGTTGGCCAGGTGTCCACTTTCGCCTCGGCGGGCGATGTGGTCGACTATTCGGTCAAGGCCAATTTCCGGGCGCTCGGGAAGCGCTTCGGCGGCGATACCCAGCTCGTGGCGTCAGCACTGGCTGAGGACGATCCGACCAGGGTGGCCCGCGAATTGAGCACCACCGGACACGTCACAGTCATGTTGCCCCGGCAAGTTATTGAGCTTGGCCCAGATGAGGTCATCGTCACGGAGCGCCCGCGCGAGGGCTGGTCGGTGTTGGCGGACGGTGGCGAGACGGTGGCCCTGGACCTGACACTGACGCCCGACCTGGTGCAAGCAGGCCTAGCGCGCGAGGTCATTCGTCTGGTGCAGGACGCCCGCAAGGCTTCAGGCTTCGACGTCTCGGACCGGATCGCACTGGTCTGGCAGTGTGAGGAGACCGAGGCCGGTCAGGCAACAGCCGAGGCGATCCGCGCCCGTCAGTCGGAGATCGCCGAAGAGGTGCTGGCCACGAAGATGGACGAGGCCGTCGAGGCGTCCCCGAAGTTCGAGGACGAAACCCTAGGCCTACGGTTCACGCTGACGAAGCGCTGACCCAGAGCCTGCCCGCGCACGGCCAACCTGTTGTTCCCCGGAGGAGCGCCTAACCCCGTCATCCTGCGCGGAGCGGAGCGAAGTTGCAGGATCTGCCCAGATGATCGCGCTTGGTTCCGCGGCGGTTCGCTGTCGCGCTGACACCCAGAAGTTATCCACAGCCTGCAATTGTGGTGCCGGTTTTGGCGAATGCCGGCCATAGTGCATGGTGAACGGTCGCACTGACTGCTCGAGCGCCTGTGGAAAGGAACCTCTATGCACAACAACAGCAGGTCTGTCTATGATAGGCTAGACGCATATGTCTAGTGTGAATTAGACAAATCGGATGAAAAGAGATCAGGTAATCGGCAAGCTCAAACTGGCGGCTCGTCAGCACGGCTTGCGGTTTCGAATCACCGAACTGACGCGGCATACATGCGTCACTGTTGGATCGACGTCCCGGACGATCGGCCGTCACAGTGAGGTTGACGACTTGGCGGCACGGAAGTTCTGGGATCAATTTGCGGCAGAACTTGGGAAGGGCTGGTGGCGACAATGAAGAGGGCTGTGACAGTAAC
>WQYR01000227.1 GCA_009781145.1 Propionibacteriaceae bacterium
GACGCAACCAGGTCACGGACGAAATCCCGCACCGAGTTCGCTTCAGTGAATAGAGGCATCAGGCACCTCCAAAGATGGTGGCGAGGAGGGAGTTGCGAAAGAAAACGAGGGCATCAATTTCGTACTCTAGGTTCCGGGACAAAGCCTCAATGGCCGACAACACCGACAAAAGGATATCTTGGTCCTGGAGCGACATAGCTGGCACCGGCATTGCCTTAAGAACCGTGCTGTTTATGGTGTAAAGACCACTAGTTGACTTGGCGACCGTCTTCATGTAATCCCGCCCGGTTACACCGTTGATCCACTCCATCAGAAACCGTGGCCGGACACCGTTTCCCGCTCTCACTCGGAATAGGTGATTCTGATGCAAGGGCGAGTTGTCGGACGTCCAGATTGCGGCTCGACCGATTTCGTCAACGGAAGCATGGCCCTCCACCACGAGAACATCACCGAAACGGACACTCTTCGTTTGGGCCTCAGTCTCGGTTGCGCCGACCTCCTTAACTTCTATCAAATCAAGCCTGCCTCGTTGCACGTTGGCGACCCGAAGGTAAGACATCCATAACGGCATCTCCTTTCGCGCGGGTCCAAGCGTCACTCCCGACGTGATCGATGCAACTCTGTCAAGCGTTGTCGTGGATACCCTCCCGGACAATGCCCCTTCCACGGCGAGATCCCGCACTGTTTGGACTCGATATCGAACGCTGGAAACAATGCATCGGTGCCGCTCGACGGCCCAAAGGAGGTCAGCGATGCGTTTTTGTTCGTCAAGTGCGGGCAGGTCGAACTGCTGCACCTTGAGGTCGCGCCAGTTCACGGTCGGCGAAAGTGACCCGACGGAAATGCCGATGGCGCGATCAAGGAAGTAGTCGCTGGAGAGGAATACCGGCAGGAAGTCGGGGTCGATCAAACCTGGTTTGGCGCGCAGCACTAATGCGTGTGCTGAGCAGATGCCCTCGAAGTCGGCTCTGGCCACCTTCTTTTGATAGGCGCGGCGTCGCCCAAAAATGACATCGCCAGCCTGGAAGCGGAGCTTTTGGGCCTCGACCTTGTCCGGGGTGTCCCAGCGTTGCACTGTCATCACGCCTGGGTCGAGGTGCTCCAGTCCGACGTAGCGGTCGACGCCGGCCTGAGAAGGATCGTCCACCCGGTCGGTGATGCTGTCGATCACGTCGCCGAAGGCGACCCGCCTCCAACGTGTCTTGTCGATATCAAGGCTGGCACCCAGACTATGCGTCGAGGACGAGTCGTCTGGGCGCCCTGGGCCGGCTGGAGCCCGCCGGCCGTCCCTCAACAGCGCCAAGACGTCACTGATCGCCTGATCAGAGGCTTCGGCGGCGGCCCGCCACTGGGCGACGGCATCGTCGACGTCAGGCGCTTCGGCCTCGTCGGCCTTGGCTCCGGCCACGTACAGCGGTATGGCCAGGCTGAAGCTTTTGTCGGCGATGTCGGCCAGTGTGGCGACCTTGGCGAAGCCATCGACGTCGGCGTACCCCTGGTAGGCGGCCAGGATCTTCTGCTGGTGGGTGTCACGCAGGAAGGACTGTGCTTGTTCGCGGGCAAACTCGCCCACGGCGTTGATAAACAACACCTTGCCGCGCCGCTCGGCGGGTTTGTTGGCGCGCAGGGTGACGACGACGGCTTCCATGGGCGAGTTGTAGAACAACCCGGCGCCGAGCCCCAGCACACACTCAACCAGGTCGGACTTCACCAGCGCCTCGCGCAGTGCGGCTTCCTCGCGTCGGAACAACACACCGTGCGGGAACAGGATCGCGGCCCGCCCCATCTTCGGGTCGAGGCTCGCGGCGATGTGCTGGAAGAAGGCGTAGTCGGCTCGTCCTTGGGGTGGCACGCCCCACATGTTGCGTCCATAGGGGTCAGCAGCGAAGGCGTCACGGTTCCAGGCTTTGATCGAGTATGGCGGGTTGGCCAATACCACGTCGAACCTCTGCAGCCGTCCCCCCTCGTCAAGGAAGGCGGGACGGGCTAGCGTGTCACCGTGGGCGATGTGCCCGTCGGTGATGCCGTGGAGGAACAGGTTCATGCGGGCGATGGACGAGGTTCCGTAGTTCAACTCCTGCCCGTACAGCCGAAGGGAGCGCCACTCAAGGCCTTGGCGTTTCAACTCGGCCACTGTTGAAATGAGCATGCCACCGGTGCCGCAGGTCGGGTCGTAGACCGACTCGCCGGGCTGGGGTTGCAGCATCAGTGTCATCAGATGCACCAAGGTGCGGTTGGTGTAGAACTCTTGGGCGGTATGGCCCGAATCGTCGGCAAACTTCTTGATCAGATACTCATACCCGCTGCCCAATTCGTCTTCGGGCAAGTTCGCTATCGACAACGTCTGGGTTGAGAAATGCTCGATCAGGTCAAGCAGAGTGGCGTCGGGCAGCAGATCTTTGTTACCCCAGTCACCGTCCCCGAAAACCCCCGGCAGGGTTCCGGGGTTGGCTGACTCAATGGCGCGCATCGCACCAAGAATGCGTGCGCCCACGTTTTCGGTGGTCTGGCGGATATCCCGCCAGTGGCTGCCCTTCGGGATGGCGAAACGGTGGTTCTCGGGCA
>WQYR01000228.1 GCA_009781145.1 Propionibacteriaceae bacterium
GCTTGCCGCCAGGCCGATGCCACCCGTCACGGCGGCTGCCAGGTCGGTGATGATGTCGCCGAACAGGTTGTCGGTGACGATCACGTCGAAGCGCTGCGGGTCTTGCACCATGGCGATGGTGGCCGCGTCGATGTGCAGATAGTCGCGTTCGATGCCGGGGAAATCGGCTGAACCAACCCCGTCGAATATCCGTCGCCAAAGGCCCCCGGCGTTGGTCAGCACGTTGTGCTTGTGCAGCAGGGTGACGTGTTTGCGCCGCTCGGACGCCCGCCGGAATGCGTCGCGGACGCAGCGCTCAACAGCCATCGCGGTGTTCAAGGAAACCTCGGTTGCCACCTCGTGCGGCGTCCCGCTGCGTAGCACGCCGCCGACCCCAGCGTAGGGTCCTTCGGTGCCCTCACGGACGACGACGAAGTCGATGGGCCCGCGATCCACGATGGCTGGAGCCAGGGGCGTCGTCACCCCCGGGTACAAGACGTTCGGACGGATGTTCAGGCCCTGGTCGAAGGCGAAGCGGATCTTCAGCAGCAACCCACGCTCCAGCAGACCGCTGGGGATCTGCGTCGACCCCGGTGCCGCGCCGACGGCGCCAAGCAATATGGCGTCCTGGCTGTCAAGTTTGGCGAGAGTGTCGTCGTTCAGCACCTCGCCGGTGGCCTGCCAGTGGCTGGCCCCCAGATCGAAATCCGTGAACTCGAGCACGGAGGTCATGGCTTTGAGTACTTTGACGGCCTCAGCCGTCACCTCGGGGCCAATTCCGTCCCCTGCGATGACCCCGATCTTGAATGAGTTAAGTCCAGTTGGCATGGATTGAACTCTAGCCGGTGGGCTGGGGTGCCGTCCGCCAATCTCACGTTGGCGACCATGGAACTTTCACCTCCACCAGGCGGGATAGTGTGGACGTATGACCATGACCTTTGATATCCCCACGGAGGCCACCTTCCTGGGGGACGATGTGATCGCTCAGATCAACACCGCCCCAGGTTTCGGCGAGTACTTCACAGACCATTTGGCGCTGGCTGACTACGACGAAACGGGTTGGCATAACGACCGGCTGATACCCTACGGCGCAATCCCGATGGACCCCGCCAACGCCGTATTTCACTATGCGCAGGAGATTTTCGAGGGTCTGAAGGCCTACCGTCATGCCGACGGGTCGGTGTGGTTGTTCCGTCCGCGTAGCAATGCAGCGCGATTCATGAACTCGGCCCGGCGCATGGCGTTGCCCGTGTTGCCTGAGGACGACTTTGTGAACTCGGTCGTCAACCTTGCCAAGCTGGACTCCCGTTGGGTGCCGGGCGGTGACGAGCAAAGCCTGTATCTGCGGCCGTTCATGATGGCGAATGAGTCGTTCCTCGGCGTGCGGTCGGCCAAGACGGTGCTGTACTGCTGCATCGCGTCGCCGGTGGGCGCCTACTTCGATTCGGGCGTGAAGCCGGTGGACATCTGGGTTGTCGAGGGGCTGTCGCGTGTCGCCCAAGACGGCACCGGGTCTGCCAAATGCGGCGGCAACTATGCGGCGTCGCTTCTGGCGGGTGACGTTGGCTACCAGAACGGCTGCTCGCAGGTACTGTTCACCGACGCGGCCAGCCACACCTACGTCGAGGAGTTGGGTGGCATGAACTTCTTCATGGTGACGGCCAAGAATGAGCTTGTCACGCCAGACCTGAATGGCAATGTGTTGGCCGGTGTAACGCGAAACTCGCTGCTGACGCTCGCGCCGTCCAAAGGGTTGACGCCGGTCGAGCGTCCGATCAAGTTGTCGGAGGTGTATGACGGCCTCGACAGCGGCGACATCAAAGAGGTGTTCGCTTGCGGGACGGCAGCCGTTGTTGCGCCGATCAAGTCGCTGAAGGACGAAAACGGCAGCCATGCCGTCAGTGGGCACATCAAGACGCTGGAACTGCGTCAGGCGCTCTGTGACATTCAATGGGGACGAAGCGCCGACCCCTTCGGCTGGATGATGCAGGTGGCGTGATGTTGCCTAACGAACCCGAAGGTTTCTGCCTCTACGACACCACCTTGCGCGACGGCTCGCAGCAGGAAGGCATCCAGCTTTCCGTGGCTGACAAGCTGCGCGTCGTCGACCTGTTGGACGGGCTGGGCGTCCCCTTCGTTGAAGGGGGCTGGCCAGGAGCCAACGCCAAGGACACCCAATTCTTTGCTGCCGCCCGTGATATGAAGCTGCGTCAAACCCAACTGGTGGCCTTCGGTGCCACGCGGAAGGCTGGTTCGACTGCGGCCAAGGATCCGCTGCTGAAGGCCCTGCTGGAGGCCGGCACTGACTGGGTTTGTATCGTCGCCAAGGCTCATGCCGGGCATGTCACGTCGGCTCTGAAGACCAGCTTGGATGAAAACTTGGCCATGGTGGCCGACTCCGTGACCTGGCTGGTAAACCAGGGCAAGAAGGTCATCGTCGACGCCGAACACTACTTTGACTCGTTCCTCGGCGACGAGGGCTATGCCCGTTCCGTCGCCATGACGGCCGCCGAGGCCGGGGCGTCCTGGGTGGTGCTGTGCGACACCAACGGCGGCATGCTGCCGACTCAGATTTCGGAC
>WQYR01000229.1 GCA_009781145.1 Propionibacteriaceae bacterium
CAACACCGCCTCAGCCGCCTCACACTTGGTCTTCAACTCGACGACCGCCTGGAACTGTCCGAAAGTCGACGTGGCAGTTTCCATCACGGCGTCAACCAGTGACCCGCAACCCCCCAAATCATCGTCGAACATACGTTCGAGTCTACACCATCAAACCCACAACCGCAAGCCAAAAGCTGGTGTAAACAACAGAGAGGGCCGGGCAGATCCTGCGACTGGCGCGCAGGATGACGGGGGTAAGGGATCCGCGCAGGATGACGGGGGTAAGGGATCCGCGCAGGATGACGGGATTGAGCGATGTCCCGGATGACGGGGTTGAAGGCGCCCCGGATGACAGGGTTGAAGGCGCGCAGAATGACGATGGTAAGGGGCCGCAGATGACAGGATTGGGCGATAGATGAGGTCGGGCGACGCCCCGGATGACGGGATGGACGACCGGTGCATGGCTGGACAGCCAATCAGTCATAGCGACCCTCGGCCCACCATGAGCCGCCCTCGTCCAGGAACAGCAGCCAGGCGCCCTGGGTGTCGTCCACCGCTTGGAAGCGGCAGGCGCGGCGGTGACGTGCAGGGTCCCAGGCGCGCTCGTCTATCGGCCACGGGCCGGCCCAACCCTCTATGCGGCGACGCCCGTAATCGTCCACCAGCACCTGCGGCGACCCCGACAGGGTGCCGCGCTCGTTGACCTGCACCGACCCGCCGGCAGCGGCCAGCACATTGACGCGTCGAGGCACCGGGAAGACAACGGACGGCAGCGGCGCCGGCAACTGCCCCGGCCATGGACGGTCGACGGGCTGCGGTACCGCCGCCTTGTCGCCCCACGGCGTCAACACTGTGCGTTCGGCCAGCCACCGCCCGCCGCCGATAGTGGCGGTGACGACGCCCTCATGCCCCAGCATGGACTGCACAAGCGACAATGTGTCGTGAACGCGCTCGTCCGATGCCGCCCCCAGCAGACCTGGCTCGTGACGATAGGCGGCGTCAACCCCTACTGGCTCCAGGCGCACCAGCGCCACCGGGGCGGTGATCGTCACCCCGGCGGCTGCCTCCACTTGCCACCGGACGCGATCGATCACGGCCCGCGCGTCGAAGGCCTCGGGGTGCAGCCACACCCGCTCGATCACCTCGTCGCGTTCCGTGACGATGACCACACCGAGCTCCGTGCAGACAAGGTGATGTTCAAGCAGCCGGTTGACGAACCCGTCAGCCATCTGCCGTATGCTGAACGCGATCTGATCGGTGCGCGCCAACGGCGGCTCGAAGTCGATCTGGCTGGCCAACTGTGACGGCGGCACCCGCGGGACGACGGGCGTCTCGTCGCGCCCGGACGCCAGCGAATGCAGATACACACCCCGTTCACCGAAGCGGTCGCGCACGCTGCGCTGCCCCAGCGCGGCGAAATCACCCAAACATCGCACACCCAGTTGCGGCAGCAGCCACGACAACTCGTCATCTTCCAACACGGCCACCGGCAGTGGCGCCAAAAACTGTGCCGACCCACCCTCCGGCACCACCAGGACGGGGGCATCTGGGCTGGTTGCATACACCGCCTGCTGCGCCGCGAACACACCGTCGGCCACGCCGACCCGCACGTCTGGCGCACCATGCGCCGCCAGCCCGTCTATGAACACCCGCGCCGTCGCCTGTTCGCCGCCGTAATAGCGCACTGGCCCGCGCGTCCTGACGGCCATCAACCCGGGACGGATCTGTTGGACGCCCGGGGCCAGGGCTTCCAGCTTGGCAATGAAGGGGTCGAACAGGCGCTGTTCGGCCTCTGGCCACTCGGACAGCCAGACGATCAGGCAACGCGGCACGGGTGGCTCTGTCATACCGCCACCTGCCAGAGTTCGTCGATCGACTCCGCAACCTGGGTCGATGCGGCTTCCAGTGCGCCGTCCGCCCCTGGTAGGCGGATGCGGACGCTTCTGGCACGGGGCCAGCGCTTGGAGGCCACCTGGAGGTTTGCTCCCCGCCCTGTCAAGTACCCCCAGCCTGTGCCCAGACCCGCCCAGTTCGTCTCGTCCAGTGTGATGGCAGCCTCGGCCCCCGGCCACCCGCCCAGCGTGAACAGCACCGACTGATGTTCACGCAGACGAGCCGCCAGCCGAGCAGCGTCGGCTTCCCGCACCCGTTCGGGCGGACGGACGGCCACCACCGGCATCGCGCCACTCAAGGACGCCACCACCGACAGCCATCGCTGCCCCGGATCGGGCACCAGCACTAGACGGTCAAGATTCACGCCCGCCAGCGCCGCCGCCTCAACCCCCTGCTCAGGCAACCCGACCACCGCGCACCACGACCCCTCGCGTGACGGTACAGCGAGCAATGACGCCAGCAGCGCCATGGAACTTACGTCATAGGCGCAGCCCGGTTTCCAACCACCGCCGGGCAGCAGCGGCGCCAACACTGGTGGGGCCGGGCAAACCAGCTCGCTACGTCGTCCCTCCATCGCACCCACCTGCTCGCGCAGGCGCGCGATGATCGTCGCCTGGGACGGCGAAGCGGCGGTTTGTGGCAACAACACATCATCTATTATCGAACATGTGTTCGAG
>WQYR01000230.1 GCA_009781145.1 Propionibacteriaceae bacterium
GCCGGGTAGCCCGTCACCATGTTCGTCGCTTCTTCCTGGGCCAGAGGTGGGGTCGGCTCCGTCCCGTCTTGAGCCGAGCTTCCAAGACGCTGCGCCTTCACCACGCGTGCCGCCAGGTCGTCTTGCGGTATGAGCCCTTGACGCGCCAGGCTGGCCAGAACGCGGTCAAGCGCCAGGGCGATGGCGGCGGCGCTGCGCAGCGGTGTACCGCCGGAGCCCGGATCGACAATCTGCATGCAAACACTGTCCAGGGCGGGCGTGACTTCCCGCTGAGAGGACGGCCGCATCAGCCCGCCTTGCCAATACCTGGCCTCCGGCAGCGACACTTTGCGTCCACCCCCTGGCCAGGTGCCTGTCAAACCGGCATAAAGCAGGTAGCCGACCGCCGCGACGTCGGCCTTCTCGCCGCCGGCAAGATCGTCCGGCCCGCTGGTCAGCAGCGCATCGATCATGAACCCCTTGATGCGCACCAGGCCCGAGGCCGTGATGACGATCTCGGTCGGGTCAAGTTGCCCGTGGCTGAGCCCGGCATCGTGCATCGGCGCCAGCGCGGACGCCACCTCGCGAGCCACCCAGGCCGCGTCGGCATCGGGCAGGGGCCCGAGGCGCAGCATGTCAGCCAGGGTGACGCCATCCAGATTCTCGAAGACGATGAAGCTGACGGGCTCGGACGGCCCATAGGGCATCTCGTCCAATACTCGCATGAACCGGGGATCGATGGCTTGTGCGGCCCGGCGGGACGCGCCGATCAGTGCGTCGGTGCGGGGGTGGTTCGGCGGTATGACGTACACCGTCACCGACCGCGACAGCGTCTCGTCCTCCCCCGCCCAGATCGACACCTCATTGACGGACCCCACGCGGTGGTCGAGACGGTAACGCCCACCCAGCATCTGTCCGGCGCTCATTTCGCCGTCCGGCAGCATCGGTTCGCTATTGGACATTTGTGTCGCCTCCTTCCGCGTCTGGGCTCATGGCCTCAATCTTGCTCTTCGCCCGCTGGCGACGCACCTGACGCACCCGCAAACTGGTCAACACGACGAAGACCACTCCGGCACCGATGATGATCACCCAGCCCATCCGGCCGGCTGACGTGGTCACCACCTGGACCTGCGACTCGTCGATGCGCGTGCCGTTGACGGTGATCAGTGTGACGGTAACCCTCACCGATCCGTTGGCCTCCGCCTGGGGGTTGACGACGACGGTTGCCGAACTCTTTGCTGCCACAGTCACCAAGTCGGTCTCGGGGACGCTTAGACGTGCCGGGTTCTCCGAGGTGAAACGCACCCGCACATAGATAGGCATGCCCATGTCGTTGGTGATGGTGATAGGCACTCGGTTGTCGCGGGACGACAGCATCCACTGGCCCGCTACATGCAAGGTGACCGAGCCGCTGGTTTGCGCGGCGAGATCGCTGGTTGACTGTTGCAGCCAGGCCAGCGCGGACGCCCAATCGCCGTTCCATGGAGACGCCACCGCGCCCGGCAGCACACGGTCGCCCAGATCGTTGGCCTGCTTCGGCTGGTTGCCAAGGTCGGCGAGATTGGCCAAGGTCTGCTGCGTCTGCGCAACGGCCGCCGTCAACTCTGGGGACGGTGCTGCGACCTGCAGATCGGTTCGCCAATCAAACGATGTTGCCTGCACCCCGCCTGCCAGATGAGCCAACCCAGTTGGGGTCCCGCCGGCGTTCAGCCAGTTGCTGGCCGCCGCAATCTCCGCTGAACTGGTGGGCATCGTCACCACGGGAGCTCCCTGGACCGATGCGATGTTCAGAAGGGCCGTGCGGTTGAGAATCACCTGCAAGGTGGACGCGCCGCCAAAATCGGGCAAAGGGCCCGTCGAGTTGTTCAAGGTGGACGACGGGGTCAGCGCCACCCAAGGTGCCCCCATGTCTTCGGTCTGCACCGTGGCTGACGGCTGCAGGGCGTCACTTAACACCAGTGCAGGCTTGACGCCATCGACGAGCGTCCGCACCTGATCTGTGATGGCGCCGTCAGCCACCACCGCCAACGGCAACCCGGCCAAAGATCCGACCATCGGGGTTTTCGTCGCACGATCCAGAATCGCGTCCGGTTGCGGCAGCGCGGCCAAAGCCACCACGTCGGGGTTGAAGGCTGGCAGACGGTAGGCGTTGCCCGCAGCAGCGATGGCGGCGATGCTCGTCAAAGCGGCCTTCGCGGCATTTTGGCCCGTGCCGGGCGCTGGGCCGGCGCCGGGCGCAGGTGCCGTCCCTGCGTCAGCGGCGACGCTGTAGCCCGCTGCCATCTGGGTGAGGGCATCCACTAGGGCCGGGTCGATCAGTGCCGTCACCCCCGGCTGGCCCGCCATTGCGATCAGCTTGCCGAGGTCGCCGCCCAGGTCGCCGGCCAGGTGGTCGTCGCTGAACACCGCCGTCGTTGCCGGTTTGGCGTCGGGGCTGCCCGGTGTGACGAGCGCCGGGCGCGACGTCAGCGGCACCACCAGAGCGGTTGCCACCGGCCCGTCGGCCGCCGGTACCGTCAGCATAAGGCGGGCGCGCGCCAGCACCTTTCCCCGCGAATCCAACACCTGAAC
>WQYR01000231.1 GCA_009781145.1 Propionibacteriaceae bacterium
GGAACCGATCAGGAATGGAACGGCATTATCCGGCGGGGGGCGAAACTGATTTACGCATATGCCGAGGCGACCGTCCCGTTGGTCACGGTGATCACTCGGAAGGCCTATGGCGGGGCATACATCGTCATGGGTTCGAAGCAGCTTGGTGCCGACATCAACCTGGCATGGCCAAGCGCCCAGATCGCCGTCATGGGTGCGGCCGGGGCAATCAACATTCTGGGCCGCAAGGCCCTGGCGAAGCTTCCGCCCGAGGAACAAGAAGCCGAACGGGCCCGCTTGATCGAAGACTACGAAAACACACTGATCAACCCGTACGAGGCGGCGAAGCGGGGTTTCCTCGACGCCGTCATCCGTCCCGCCGACACCCGCGCGCAAATAACCTTGGCCCTTCGGGCGCTGCGCACCAAACGAGCCACAAACATACCGCGCAAACACGGGAACATACCGCTGTAAGGAAGATGCCATGACAGTTGTAAATGCCGATCAGACAACGCTCGAATCACCGTTCGTCCGTGTGGTTCGCGGGCAGCCGACCGTCGAGGAACTCGTCGCCCTGGTAACCGGCTTGATGGTGCTACAGGGGGACGCGCCGGGGCCCGCCAGTCGCCCGGAAAAGGCCCACTCTGCCTGGACGGACCGGGCCAGGCTGCTGCACGCACACCCCTTCCGGAGGACCGCAGGCGACTGGCAGCACTCGGGGACAATGTCCGCCTCACATTGATTGGAGCGGCCTGATCTGCTAGCGTTGACACGCGTTTCGGCGCAAGCTATTCCCCCATAGCTCAATTGGCAGAGCATCTGACTGTTAATCAGAGGGTTACTGGTTCGAGTCCAGTTGGGGGAGCCATTCCATCCCAGAGCTCCCTTGGCATACATCGTCTTGGCATCCCCCGCGAATACGCGGTGACTATCAGCGTCGCCATCGGTCACCCGGACGAGCCGTCAACCCCGCACCCACCGGACCTGTCAAAGGTCCATTTCATCTAATGGGATGGCTTGCAAAGTGTTGCACCAGCCGCTAAGTGCTACACTTGGCGTATGCCTACCGTCTTGCCGCGTCGAGTCGTCACTGAAACCCCTGACGTTAGGCAGTGGCTAGATGACGCCGCTCTGGCTTGGCCCGAATCGAATCGGAACGTCCTTGCCAAACGCCTGATGGAGGTTGGGCATCGCCAGGTGGGGGGTTCCCAGGCCCAAGAGGTCAGTCGACGCCGTCAGGCCATTGCGGCGGCATCTGGCACTATGCCCGGGTTATGGCCGGCAGGTTGGTACGCCGCCTACAAGGACGAGTGGGCATGATAATTCTCGACGCTAACATACTGATCGCCTTGTTCGACCCGGCTGATGCCCATCATGCGCGGGCGGAACAGTTATTGAACGACCATGCGGACGAGCCGATGGCGCTGTCGGCGTTGACTCTGACAGAATTTTTGATCCGTCCGACGGCGGCCGGGCTCGCTTCCCGCGCACAGGCCTTCATTGGCAACATGGGTATCATCGTCTCGCCGGTCCTGGGCGATGACGCGTCACGTCTTGCCCAAGTCAGGGTGGAAACGGGCCTCAAGCTGCCCGACGCTGTGATGCTGTGGCTTGCCATCTCGTCGTCCGCTGACCTTTTGACGTTGGACGACCACTTGGCTGACGTTGCGGGATCTGTGGGCGTCACGGTGGTTTGAGGCAAAGAGCCTCGGCCGCCTGCCTGGCCCACGCAGTGGACGCGGGTCAAGACAGACGGCCGAGTGGCTCGACGGATCAGCTCTGGGGGTAGAAGCCCGTGGGCTGCTCCGACAGGTTGATCAGAATGTTCTTGATCTGCGTGTAGTGATCGAGGATCACCTTGTGGGTTTCGCGGCCGATACCAGATGTCTTGTAGCCACCAAATGGCGCACCGGCGGGAATCGCGTTATAGGTGTTGACCCACATGCGTCCCGTCTCGACGGCCCGCGCGACTCGCATGGCCCGGTTGATGTCACGGGTCCAAACTGCACCGCCCAGGCCGAAATCGGAGTCGTTGGCCATGGCGACCACCTCGTCCTCCGTCTTGAACTTGATGACCACGGCCACCGGCCCGAAGATCTCCTCGCGGGCAACCTTCATGTCGTTGGTGACGTTCGCCAGCAAGGTTGGTTGCATGAACACGCCCTGGCCGAGGGCTCCGTCCGTCAGGCGGTTGCCGCCGACGGCGACGGTTGCCCCTTCGGCCACACCTTCCTCAACCCAGTTGAGGACCGTGCGAAGCTGTGACTCGTCCACCTCGGCGCCCATCTGCGTGGTGATGTCCCAGGGCACGCCAACTTTGACGCGCTTGAACGCGGCGACTGCGGCGTCCATGAAGCGGTCGTAGATGTCCTCGTGGACGAAGACGCGCGACCCGGCGCAGCAGACCTGGCCCTGGTTGAACAGGATGCCCATCTGCAAACCGTCAATCGCCATGTCCCAGTCGCAATCGGGGAAGAAGATGTTGGCGGACTTGCCGCCCAGCTCCAGGGTGGACGGTATGAGCCGGCAGGCCGCGGCCTCGGCGACGGCGCAGCCGAC
>WQYR01000232.1 GCA_009781145.1 Propionibacteriaceae bacterium
CGACGTCCGGGCCAGTGCCCTGAAGGTCCGCGATAGCCTTGGTCACCGAGGGGTACCCGGCGACAGTAAACGTGATGGTGGTGCTTGGTATCTGGATCATCGTCTGGCCTGGCCCACCGACAGTGTGAGCATTGTAGGCGGTGATCCATTCATTGTGTGCGCTGCCGGCCGAATCCGTCGTGAAACTGCCATTAAGGCCACCGTCCGTCAACCAGGTGACGGTGGTGTTGGCCAGCGGCCCGCCGCCAGCCATGTAAGTGCGCGTGGACGAAATACCGACGCTGAGCTCCAAGTCGTTGGTTGTGTCGTAAGAGATATTGGCGGGCAGCAGGGAAAGATCCACACCAGGGCCGGCCACCGAATCGATCAGCTTGTTGTTGATCGAATTCCAATACCAGTACCCCATGCGAATGGGCTGGTAGTAGGTGCTGTTGTGTGCAATCTTCTCAAATGTCGTGTTGTAGAAAGACCCATTGTTGCCAATGCCATAACCCGAACCGAAAGCGATGAACGTCACATTTGTAATAAGGGTGTTGTCGGTGAACATGACGACGGGCGGCGACGTCACCTGATCCCAACCCTGAAACTCGATGCACGAGAACGAATAGTCGCCGTCGGCCGCGTTGATGTCGTCCGTCATCGTCTCGGCCTTGACGGTGTTGCCACTGACCACCATGCCGGCTTGGCCGTTGTCGGAGCCGACCCAAAGGGCCCTGATGTAGGCGGACCCCGGCCACGCCTTGGCGACTACGACGTTGTCCTCGAAAGTGTTGTCCTGGAATAGACCGGTTGGGTTGGGTTGTCCGCTGGCGGTGGCATAGATCTGTGGACGGAACCCCACCGCGCCGCTGGTCCTGCCATACTCGGCAAACCGCTGGGACGGCGCATAGGCGTTAACGTAGATGAAATTGTTGCGGGCCGCGGCGTTCGTCATATTGCCGCCGCCGATGCCGATCGGCATGTAGCCCAAGCCGAAAATCTTGTTGTCCTCAGTGGTGCTGTTCGAGGCGTAACTGATCATGAACGAGTTGGTGGAATAGCTGTCGCCGTAAACCTCGTTGCCTTTTTGCTCGCCACCCGTGGTGATACCCACCTGGCGGCAGCGACGCACCGAATTGTATGCGGTGACATTTGTGTGATCGGACGCGTCATAGGCGGTGATGGCGCGCATTTGTAGGTCTCGCGCATCAATGCCAGTGCCGCGGTCGTAGACGACGTTGTTGTGGATGTTGAGGTGCGAACTGACGTCGATGCCGTTGATGTTGTCGCCGTAATAGTCAACCGTCACGCCGGCGATTTCCATGTCGGACGACTGGATGGAATAGATCGGGTTGTAGCCCGTGCCGTAGATGCCGGCGCCACCATTGGTGCCCTGGACGATCTTGCCGTTGAAAATGTTCTGGTTCGTCAGATTCCACAAGCCGCTGCGGATGCCAAAGGTGCCGAATTCGTTGTTGATGCCGTACATGAAGTCGGTACGGCTGTTGTTCTGCTCGTTGATTATGGGGTTGGGGGCGTTATCGTAGCTGATGGTGTGCCCGCCCAGGTCAAGGTCCACATTGCTGGCGTCGATGATGATGCCGCCGTTTGGCACCGTCAAGTCCTGCGTCAAGACGTACTTCTTCGGCGCGGTCGCCGTCCCCCCTTGAGCCAGGCGGTAGGGCGCGGTCTGGCCAGCCAGGTCGTCAGGAATTCGGATGACGTCCGGCGTCAGCGTCAACGTCGTGCATGTCTTGTCGTCGGACGCCATGAACGCGCCGTCCGACCCCTTGGTCTTGATCTGGTAGTGGTAGGTGGTGCCAGGCTGAAGGCCGGTCAGATAGAGGGTGTTCTGGTAGAAATACGACTCGGTTTGCGGGGTCGCCTGGCCGTAGCTGGTGTCCGCGCCGTAGTCGATCTTGGCCAGGGCAGGCAGGTTGGTGGCAAAGCTGACGGCGCACGAATAATAGGACGGGTATTGCCAAAAAGCTGAATCGTCGAACACCAACGTCGACCCGAATGTCTGCTTGATAAGCGGTTCTGTCTCGGGCAGGAAGTACTTCAACCGCATGTTGAAGAACTCCTGGTCGGGCGTCGTTGGGCTGGCAATCGGCGTGACGGCGGTGAAGTCGTCAACAGCGGCGGACGCCACCGGCCCGGGGGCGCCCAAAGCCGTAGCCACCAGTGCCCCGGCCAACAGTGTCATCAAAGCGCCGCGCTTCGCACGGCCAGATTTTGGAGTCCTAGACTCGGTGTTCATCGCGTCTCCTTGACGGTGCGACCCAGGTTGCCCGCCGCGCAACGGCATACCCCCCAAACCTGCCATAGGCGAGCCGAAGCCGATGAGTCATCCCTGGATTCATCACACCTAACCATACGCCGATTCAGGCACGTCGGCTAATTGTCGACCACGGGAGATCCTTGACTTACCCAAAGGACCAGTCGGCTGATTGTTCATCGCTCTGCTGCTGTTGGGCCCCGCCACCGGCGCCAGCTCTGCTGCCGCAAAACGCCGTCAGAGGAACCTGCCTCG